>JAGQQC010000273.1 GCA_020426395.1 Planctomycetaceae bacterium | reverse complement strand
AAGGATGTCCGTGAAGTCGTCTTCAATGCCAAATAGATCACGTAGGGAATTTCGATACTGGGCGACCGTTAATCGGCGAACAGACCCATTCTTGTCTCTCTCCCGTGACCGGACTGCGATTTCCGCACGATCAATCCAGTTGAGAAAAGTTTCACGTTCTTCATCCGTGAATGGCTCCTCATCTTCCGGAGGCATCGCGCTGGAAGCGACTTGCTTACGAATTCCTAACCAGAGTCGTAATTGATTATCCGGAAGTTCTCCCTGCAAATGATCGACTCGAATTCCTGAACTCATCTCTTCTTCGTTGTGGCAGATAACACAATGAGATTTCAGAAGTGGTTTAATCTGGTTTTCAAACTCAGATTGCAGTTGGACATTTTCCTCACTGGCCTGTGAGTTTGTCTCTTCCGCTGGCAAGAATGCTGACCAAACAGCGAAAGAAATCCAACAGCAAGCAATTAACCGAGCTTTAGGAAACACTAGCAGAGATTCCTTGTGAAATTTCAGAGGGAGGAACTGGAACAGGAGAAACCCATTCACAGTCTCGGAGGTGGGACATATCGGGGCGAGGTAGCCCGGTGGGGAACCAATGGATCCATAAAGGTTTGTTTATACTAGTGTAGTGGTTCCCTTAGCCACAACAACAGGAAAACTTACCCACTCCAGACGAGATTTCCCGAACCAAAGGAGCGGTTCAATCTGTGGGCGCCGTCCAGCTATTTCCCCAATTCTGGTATCGTTCCTGCAAAAAGGCCTCCCACTCTTCCCGCGTGCGATAATCCGGAAAGGGGTTTGGCTGAACCTGGTCAGGAGAGCGCCAGATAATGTCAAACTGATCAGTAGCGTTCGCCAAGCCAATGTAAGCATTTCGAACAGAATAGCGTGACTCGGAATCAATACTGACACTCCCGGAAGGGGCCTGCATTTGCTGCTTTAACATGGAATCACGAATAGCAAGTGGCTCCAGAGTACCGGCTTCTTCGACTGCTTTAGCCCACATATGAATCGCATCGTACCCAGCTTCCATCGAGGAAATCAGCACTCGATAGTCATCATGCATTGCATGAAATTTCTTGACAAACTCCGCATTCTCAGAAGAGGGTAACGATTGAAAATAAGTGCAGCAGGAGTAATTCTTAATCCGGGGATTGTTCTCAACACGTTTCAATACTTCTTCGCCAATTCCGGTTGCAAATTGTGTCGTTTCAATTTTCCGTTTGCCTAACTCTCGGAGGAAAATAATCTGCGAGTCCCCCGTGATCATATTAATGATCGCATCAGGTTTTGCGGCTTCGATTTTATCAACCACATTGGTCACATCGCTGGCATCCAATGCAAGGTACTCCTCTCCGACGAGGCTTGCTCCCAGACTTGATAATTCATTCTTAATAATATCATTCACAACGTGGGGGAAAATATAATCAGACCCGACCAGGAAAAAGGTTTTCTTCCGTCCAAAGCCGACAGCCCAGTTCACAAAGGGGACAACCGTTTGATTCGGGTCTCCCCCCAGGTAAATGATATTAGGACTACTCTCAACCCCCTCCGTATTTACAGAATAGACCAGTAAATGGTTATTTTCTTCGACGATCGGTTTGACGGCTTTGCGACTGGATGAAGTGCAACAACCGAAAATGGTACAGACTTTTTCCTGCTCGATTAACTCTTGAGCAAATGCGGCGAAAACAGAGTCTTTCGATTTACCATCTCGATAGACAGGCTGGATGGGGCGTCCCAAGACTCCTCCCTGATCATTAATTTCCTTGATGGCCAACTGATAAGAATCGACGATGACCTCTTCACTGGCAGACATGACCCCTGTCCTCGAATGCAAGATTCCAATCCGAATCGGCTCTTGATCATTCATCGCGGGAATCAGATTATTTTCTGGATTTGATTCTGATCCATTTTGAGAAACAAACCATGACAAAAAGCCCACCAGAATCAGGGCAACGCCTCCGATGACCCACTTGAGGGTGTTCCGTCGCGTGACCATCTGAATATCAGGATGCAGACTAACCTGTGGATCGGATGCGGTAGCCACTGGCATGGTCAGTTCAAATAACAGCCGATTCAAATCTTCACGCATTTCCTCAACCGTCTGATAACGGTCTTCCGGATTCTTGGCCATTGCTTTAATAATTATTTGGGCACAAGCATCGGGAATTTGTGCACTCCACTGTCGAGGGTCAGGAGGATCGGCGTTGCAGTGGGCATGCATCACGCTGACGAAACTTTTTTCTTCCTCGTATGGCATTCGCCCTACAAGTAGACTGAAAAAAGTGGCTCCCAATGAATAGACGTCACTACGTGCATCAACCGGTCGACCTTCGCACTGCTCGGGGCTCATATAGCAAGGAGTTCCAACAAGCTGTCCTTGCTGTGTTACGCCTAAGGAATCTCCTCCGGTGAACTTGGCGACGCCAAAATCAGAGACCTTCGTGATGCCGCCATCAATAAAAAGTAAGTTTGCAGGTTTAATATCTCGGTGAATCAATCCTTCTTTATGGGCGGCAGCGAGTCCTAAACAGGACTGTTCCATAATACGAGTTGCTTCACCGGGAGAATAAACACCTGCTTTTTTCAAATGATCAGCAGCCGATCCCCCAATCGCATACTCCATCACCAGGTAATCGACATTATCTTCGGAACCCACCTCGTGAATTGTGAGGACATGCGGATGATTCAATCTTCCGACTGCCCTGGCTTCTGACATAAACCGGGTACGCAATGATTCATCACGAGCCAGATCCTTGTGTAATACCTTGATCGCGACTCGACGTTGGATGACGGTATCCGTCGCCTCAAAGACAATCCCCATTCCACCAGCATAGATGACCCGTAGAATCTCATAATTCCCGATCCGTTTTCCAATCCAATCGTGGGATTTCAGCGATTCGTCTCGCTGCTGAGAATCAACCATCGATTCGGAAAGCCCCGTTAGAATCGTCTCGGGGGAATCATTTTCCAGAAGAGTCACCACAGAGTTACGTAGTTTCTCATTATCACCACAGGCTTCATTCAGAAACTGTTCGCGTTCCTTCCCCGTCAGCTCACTGGCCTGCATAAATATTTCTTTGACGAGCGCGTGTTGATCCTGCGTCATCGGGTCATGCTTTCCAAGCCTGTATCAAATATTCCGCATCGAAAAACGATCTTCAGTCGATTTACTGCTGACGAATGCCTCGTTGCCAGTTTATTCTGATAGAGAGGAGTTCTAGAGGAGTGATTATTTATATTAATTCATTTCAGGTGATTTTTTGTATTGAAATCGGGGGCTCTGAATATTGTTTTTCTGACAGAATGTGGAGCCCTTACCCGACCTCCCCCGCTCCCCTGGACTATATCTATCTGGACATTTTTGATCCTGGACCTCTAATTCAGTATAATTCTTGTCTTGTTTTCCCACATCTTTTAATCGTTCTCCTTATTCTGAATCATTGCCACCAAGGGGCATTTGTAACTGTGATTTAGACCTACCTTCTAATTTTGGTTCCATAGACACGCCATGAAACAGCTTGTTCGGATCAACCTGATCTGGTTAGTGCTGGTGAGTGTGACCTCATTCAGCTACGCCGACGAGAAACTCGATTTCTTCGAGAAGAAAATCCGTCCTGTGCTGATCTCCAAATGTTACGAATGCCACTCCACCGGTTCAGCCGAAATCAAGGGCGGCCTTCTTCTTGATAGCCGAGAAAGTTTACTCGCCGGTGGAGAGAGTGGCGAAACGATTGTTCCCGGCAAGCCAGAAGTAAGCCTGTTAATCTCATCATTGCGGCACGAAAGTTTTGAAATGCCGCCGGACGAGCAATTGCCTCCAGAGGTCATTGCAGATTTTGTCCACTGGATCAAAGAAGGAGCCGTTGACCCACGCGATAATCCCCCTTCTCCTGATGATGTCATCGATCAGGTCTGGAAAGCAAAACTGGCGGAACGAAGTCACTGGTGGAGCTTGCAACCCCCTCAGCCCGTTTCACCTCCCGACGTGAATAATTCTGTCTGGAATCACGAGCCGATTGATCGGTTTATTTACGCCCAGCTCAGCGAACACGGTTTGGCTCCAAGTCCCCAACAGGCTTCCCCCGAGGTCTTGATTCGACGATTAAGTTTTGTGCTAACCGGGTTACCACCGAAACCGGAACAAGTACAAGCCTTTGTAACAGCTTCCTCTTCAAATCCTGTTGAGGCCTACGAGAATCTGGTGGACCAACTTCTCGCTTCGCCTCATTTCGGCGAACGTATCGCCCGGCACTGGATGGATGTTGTCCGCTATACCGACACATACGGATACGAATGGGACATCACGGCCAAAGGTTCCTGGGAATACCGTGATTATCTCATTCGGGCATTCAATCAAGACGTCTCCTATGATCAACTTGTTCGGGAGCAAATTGCGGGTGACCTGCTGCCGGAACCGCGCATAAATAAAGAAATGGGTCTCAACGAAAGCCTCATCGGCCCGATGTTCTATCACATGGGAGAACATCGCCACGGGAGCAGTCTCGAATTCAATGGAATCCATCAGGAGATGATCGATAACAAGATCGACGCGTTTTCCAAAACCTTTCTGGGGATGACCGTCGCCTGTGCCCGCTGTCATGATCACAAACTCGATGCGATATCACAGAAAGATTATTACGCGCTGGCCGGAATTTTCATGACTCCGCGCTGGTCCCCCCGCGTAATCGACACTCCGGATAAATACGAAAGTGAAATCGATGAACTGAAATCACTGCGAGCAGATATTTCAGGCCGGTTGCGACAGATGTGGCAAGAATCACAATCTCTTACACCGGAAAATCTGCAAGCCTGGGCAGAAAGTCACCAGGATGCCAACGATGTCCAGAATCAGAATTTCATGGAAATAATCCCCCGATCGATTTTGCAAACTAAGGACGAAAACATTTCTGACTACTGGGAAGAACTGGTTCGCAGTTGGCAGAAAAATCGAGAGATTCGAGTCGATTACATTCAGAAGAACCTGACCCTGATTACCGATTTCTCAACCCCGGAACTCCCACCCGGCTGGGTTGCAGAAGGTGCGGGGATGACACACGGTTACGTCCAAACGGGAACTCCACTCATATCGCTGGAGGGAGATAAGGTCGTGACAGAATTACTACCACAGGGATATCACACGCATGCTCTCTCTTCGAAATTTCCAGGAGCCTTTTATCTCCCTGCACTCGACGCTTCCTCTTCTCTCAACTTGAGTCTGAAGACTTCCGGAGGAGAATGGGCCGGTTATCGCACGATTCCCCAGAATGCCTTTCTGAATGAAGGCCCCAAATTCTTTGAGCCAGGCATCCCTGCACAATGGAGGTCATTCGGACCGCAATAGTTGAAAAACGGAGTAACACGTGTTCTTTCGGAAGTAACCACTTCCTCTCTGAATGCCAATTTTCCACCCCGCACCGGTGTCGCCCGGATGGGGTCTGAAATCCTCCCCGATGAAGACGAAGATCCCCACAAACGAAGCTGGTTCAGTTTAACGCAGGTTGTAACCCATCCCCCCGGTGCTCCCCCACAGGAAGAGTTCCTTCCGCTGGAAAAACTCTACGAGCAACCGACTCCGCAAACTCAATCCGATGCATGGACTGTTATGTCGTCGTGGCTGCAGGACACTCTGCAGCGTTGGCTGGAAGAAGATAGCCAACCGGGTGATGAACAAGTGCTGAACTGGATGCTCAAGCAGGGATTTCTGGAAAACAATGTTAACAGCGATGAGAAGTTAAGTACTCTAGTCGCCCGGTATCGTGAAGTGGAAAACAAAATCGGTTTTCCACGAACAGTGCTCAGTATGGATGAACGAAACCTCGAACCGCTCAACTATCGCTTGAATGTACGCGGTAACGTGGATGAAGAAGGCCCGGAAATTCCACGAGGATTTCTGGAAGTCTTTGCAGGACAGAATGAAGTTGGTCAATCGAACCACAGCGGACGACTGGAACTCGCTCATTATCTGGGAAGTGACCGAAATCCACAAACCGCCCGGGTGTATGTCAATCGCGTCTGGCAATGGGTCTTCGGAACCGGTCTTGTAGAAACATCGAGCGACTTCGGAAAACTGGGAGATCGACCATCTCATCCAGAACTTCTGGACTGGCTCACTTTGAAATTCATTGAAGAAGGCTGGTCTACTAAAAAACTGATCCGCCGCCTTGTGCTTAGCCAAGCATTCCGACAATCGGGAGAACTTTCGTCCGAGGCGAAAACGATCGATCCCGATAATCGGTTGCGACACCATTATTCAACCCGACGCCTGGAGGCGGAGTCCATTCGCGATAGCATGTTACTGATTTCCGGGCAACTTGACCCTACGTTATACGGCCCTCCCATCA
>JAGQQC010000272.1 GCA_020426395.1 Planctomycetaceae bacterium | reverse complement strand
TCGGGACATCGTCTGCATCACTTCCTCCCAGATCATCCCGGTCGGTCACATACACGTGCGTTGTGAAGATGAAATCCCCCGTCACTTCCTTAAACGCCATGGGGCCGCGGTAATTCTGATACCACACCGCCGTATTGGGTTGCAGGACCATTCGCCCTGCCTGTGTTTGATCAATGTCCCAAACTTGAAGCTGGTCTGCATTCCAATGCTCGACCTCGTTCACTCGCTGCCAATTAGAAATGCTACTGGCGTCGTCAAATTCATCGTTCAGCGGAGTCAAGTCGTCGGTCATTCCGCTCAAAAGTAAACGGGGTTCCAGTAATTCGGCTCCCCAAACCGTCATCAGGGTACTGACGGCCAAGGCTCTCCGCATCGCACGACGTCCAGATCCAAAATTGAAGAGCGGTTGAATCAAACGACCAAGCTTTTTCATTCTGACGGTTTCCTGATTGAGTGTGGATATCGGCGATATTTAGAGAGGGGTTTGATCCAGGTGGAATGGACTTCACGAAAGCGTGGCACTGCTGGCTTGTCCAGCAGTATGAATACAGAAAAAGCAAACAGTGGCTTTCAAAAGGAAACTCGCCAGGGATTCGGTATTGCGACAAATTTTTCAGAAAAAAGTTTGATCGTTGCTCTAAAAAATTGATGAGTCCCATCTTTTTCCGTATTGCTGGAGAGGTCTCTGCGGGCTATTCGTTCTCTCTCTGGGGAGAAACAATTTCTTTACACCAGTTCCGGTGCTAGAATCTGGGCTTAACTCTCTCCTCTCACATCGCCATCGTCGTTCGTACTTGATACCCGCTCAACATGAACTCGCCCGAACAGATCACTACCTGGATTCAGCAATTACGACAGGGGGATTCTCGGGCAGCACAGAAATTGTGGGAGATCTACTTTCAACAAATGGTGGAGCTTGCCCGCCGAAAATTACAGGGAGCCCGCAAAGGGATCGCCGATGAAGAAGACGTCGCCCTGAGCGCATTCAAAAGTTTTTGCCTGGGGGCCCGGGAAGGCCGATTCACTCAACTGGAAGATCGCGAAAGCCTGTGGCCATTGCTCGTTTCGATCACGGCGAATAAATCGATCGACCTCGTGCGGTATGAAAACCGGAAGAAGCGAGCAATGCCGCAGAAAGCGGGAGAAGCCTCGCAAGAATTTCTAAGCGAACTCATCTCCAGGGAACCGTCTCCCGAATTTGCTCTGCAATTGGCCGAGGAACTGGAGCTTTTTCTCACACGACTGGAAAAGACGGGCGATGAGGAATTGAAACAGATCGCACTTTCCAAAATGGAAGGAGAAACGAATAGTCACATCGCAGAACAATTAGGGTGCACGCGGCGTACTGTTGAACGGAAATTGCAATTGATTCTCCGTATCTGTGAACAGGAGGGAATCGAATGAGCCTATCCCGGTTTAACGAACTCCCTTCTCAAATGATGGTGCTTGTCAACAAATTGTGTAATCACTTTGAAAAATCTTGGCAGGCAAATAAATCACCGAAACTGGAAGCCTATCTGCAAAAAGTGCCTGAGAACATTCGTCCTATTCTGCTAGAGGAACTCGTTCCCATCGAAATGGACTATCGCGAACGGCGAGGAGAGCGACTTGATATCCACGAACTTCTATCCCGGTTTCCCGGTTCAGATCGTGCTTCTTTAGAGGAACTGCTGGAAACCCGCGCCCAGGATCAAACGTTGCCAATCGCCTCTACTCCTCAAGTAAGTTCGAATCAAACCGCTGTTCTTCCCGAGGAATTGGGAGATTACCGATTGACCGACAAACTGGGACGTGGAGGAATGGGAACCGTGTATAAAGCGGTTCATAACCGCATGGGGAGAACGGTGGCGATCAAAATTCTGCATCCGGAAATTCAGCAGAATGAAGATTTTCAAAAACGATTTGACCGGGAAGTCCGCACAGCAGCCAGTTTGAATCACCCACATATCGTGACTGCGCTCGATGCACGCGAGGATGGCGGTTTTCTCTACTTTGTCACAGAGTACATTGAGGGAAGTGACTTACAGTCTTATGTCACTAAACAAGGCATTCTCCCACTGGCCACTGCGCTCGATTGCATGCTTCAAACAGCACGCGGCGTGGAATACGCCCATCAGCAGGGAATTATCCACCGGGACATCAAACCGGCGAATCTGCTACGCGATCATCAGGGAACAATCAAAATACTCGATATGGGTCTCGCTCGACTGATCTCTGCCGCCAATGAAGAATCAGAACAGACCGAACTGACATCCACCGGTATCGTGATGGGAACGGCCCCGTATATGTCCCCCGAACAAGCACGCCACACACGCGACGCAGGTCCGGAATCAGATGTTTATAGTCTCGGTTGCACTTTCTATTTCCTGTTACACGGGCATCCCCCCTATATCGGCAGAACCGCGGTCGAGACCATCCTTTCACACGTCAACGAACCGATTCCTCAACTCATGAATACCCCTGCCCTGCAAAATGTTGAGAACGGTCTTAAAAAAGAACTCGAACGTTTTTTTCAACGCATGCTGGCCAAAGAGAAATCGAAACGCATCGGAAACATGACCGAATTGATCAGTGAATTGGAATCACTGATAGCGCGTATAGAAATGATCGAAACAGATACGGAAGAACTCACCCGCCCCTATCGTCTCCAACATTCACCACGTTTGGCCAACTGGATTCCGGTGACAATTCTACTCCTGATATTGCTGTTCACCGGAGGATATTTTTTCTGGCCGCGCACTCCTGGCGAGAATGGACTTGGTGAAAATGCACCCGGGGAAGAATATGCTGGTCAGAACACTCCTTCAGCTTCTCCAGAACCGACCACCTCTTCCCAAGCAACTTCAAATGTGCCAACGAATACAGGTTATCCGGGTTTGTCGTTCAATGGTGAATCGAGTTACGTGGAAATCGACGACTTCCCGGAACCTCCGCTCGGCCCCATCACTGTGGAAGCAACCGTCCTGTTGCGAACTTACAAAGTCTGTAATTTCATTAGTTGGACGGGAGACCGCATGACGGCTCTCTTTCTGAACGGAGATGGTCACTGGGGGTTTGCTCGCCTGGAAGGAGACCGCTCTCTACTGATCAGATCTAACGAGCAGGCAAGCCTTAACGAAACGACCCACCTCGCCGGCATCTGGACCGGAGAGGAGTTGCAATTGTACGTCAACGGGAACAAGATCGAAACAAGCCCCATCGAATTCACTTTGCCATCAGAAACGTCCCCCGCCCTATATATTGGTGGAAGCCGACCGAATGCGCTTCCTCATCTACGATTCGTCGATGGAGCTATCTGCCGGGTGCGAATCAGCCGGGGTGTGCTTTATGAAGAGAGCTATGAAATCCCCCCGACTTTAAGCCCGCTTGACCAGACAATCGCCCTGTATTTAACGGATCCGGTAACGGGTTCGACTATCAATAATCAGGCGAATCCGGAGCAATATCGGGGGCAAATTGTAGAGGCAACCAGTACATTTCTACCCCGATGATTCAGGAAAATAAGCGGGACAATTCTCCTTCGGCACCTTGCAACGGCTGTCTGCATGAATGATGATAGAAGGAACACCGGTTGTGCCCCGATTATTAATGGTCCGGTGCCTGCCAGACGACTCTTTCCCCACCTCACGCCTGTATTTTCCTACGCTCTAGAATGACGGGATATTTATCACATGACAGAACCATCCAGCTTTTCTGCATCGCGCAGAGACTTCCTTAAAAATTCCGGCAAAATTGCCAGTGCGACTGCGCTGGTGGGTGCTTCTCTTTCTACCTCCGGTTTGTACGCCGGTGAGGACAACACGATTCAGGTCGCTTTGGTCGGTTGCGGTGGACGTGGTACCGGCGCTGCCGCCAACGCTTTGGCCACTACCAGCGGCCCCATCAAACTGGTCGCAATGGCCGATGTCTTCGCTGACAAATTGTCGAACAGCTATAACTCCCTGGTTCAGGGTCACGAAAAACAATTGGATGTTCCTGAAGAACGTAAATTCATCGGCTTCGATGGTTACAAACAGGCGATGGATTCTCTTCGTCCGGGTGATGTGGTCATCCTGACGACTCCTCCCGCTTTCCGCTGGGTTCACTTTACCTATGCGATTGAAAAAGGGCTCAACGTCTTCATGGAAAAACCGGTCACTGTTGATGGGCCAACCACACGCAAGATGTTTGAACTCGGGGACAAGTCCATTGAGAAAAATCTCAAAGTGGGTGTCGGTTTGATGTGCCGTCACTGTGACGCCCGTCGTGAATTGTTTGATCGTATTCAGAATGGTGAGATCGGCGACATCCTCGAACTGCGTGCTTACCGTATGGCAGGGCTTACCGGTTCCGCGTTCGCTGAACGAAAACCGGAAGGAACCTCCGAACTGATGTATCAGATTCGGAATTTCCACGCTTTCCTCTGGTTGAGCGGGGGTGCTTATAGCGACTTCCTCATTCATAACATCGATGAAAGCTGCTGGATGAAAGATGCCTGGCCTGTTTCTGCTGAAGCAGGTGGCGGACGACATTATAAAGGTGACTATGTCGATCAAAACTTCGACAACTACAATGTCGAATACACCTTTGCAGATGGAACTAAACTCTTCCTGCGTGGCCGGACAATGCCCGGATGTTATCCGCAATTTGCCAGCTATGCTCACGGAACCAAAGGGCTGGGCGTGATCTCCACAGCATCCCATTCACCAGCCAGATGCCGAATCTACAAAGGCTATAATGAAGACAACAACAATCTTCTTTGGGCCTACCCGCAACCTGAAAAGAATCCGTATCAACTCGAATGGGATCACCTCATCGAAGCGATTCGGAACGACACACCGTACAACGAAGTGCATCGGGGTGCGGAAGCGAGCTTGATTACCTCTATGGGTCGTATGGCGGCTCATACCGGTCGTCTGATCACCCGCGACGAAATGCTCAATTGCGAGCATGAATTCGCCCCGGGAGTGGACTCTCTCGTCCTGGACGGCCCTTCTCCACTGCCCGCCTTCGAAGATGGCACCTACCCGGTTCCCTTGCCCGGTCTGGTCAAAGAGACCGAGTACCCCGTGTAGTTTCGTCCCGATTTCTGATCAACGAAAACCTCTCTTTGCCTGCTCGTTTGAGCAGCGGGAGAGGTTTTTTCATGGAATTTGAGATCGAGACTCTCAAAATAAAACGATTCCCGAGATGGCAGTCTGGTGAAGGGGTAACTTCTCGATATAATCCCGAAAACGATTCCTTGGCAGCATTTACAGATCATTTCATGATCGAACAGGACATTTCTTGACGGATACCATCACCAGTTTTTCGGAACTCAAATTACGTAAACCCATCCAGAAAGCACTCGAGCAAGAAGGATACACTGTCCCAACTCCCATTCAGGCCGCCGCAATTCCGGCGATTATGAAGGGACATGACTTAATTGGCTGTGCCCAAACCGGAACCGGTAAAACAGCCGCCTTCGCCCTACCCATACTGCATTACCTCGATGCTGATCGAAAAGCGGCTGTGCCGCATATCCCCCGGATCCTGATTCTCTCCCCCACGCGGGAACTCGCCATTCAAATCGGGGAAAGCTTTCAGGCTTATGGCAAAAACCTCAAATTTCGGCAGGCCGTCATTTATGGAGGGGTCAGCCAGCACCGTCAGACCCGAGCTCTGATTCGAGGGGTACACATTCTTGTCGCCACCCCCGGACGATTACTTGATTTGATGAATCAGGGTTATATCGATTTAAGCGAGCTTGATATCTTCGTGCTGGATGAAGCCGACCGCATGCTCGATATGGGTTTCATTCACGACATTCGTCGCATTCTAAAACTGCTTCCCCCCAAACGCCAGAACCTGATGTTCTCGGCCACGTTTTCTCCAGAAATTCGCAAGCTGGCCGGCTCCTTTCTTACCAATCCGGTCAGCGTGGACGTCAGCCCAAAGAACACGGCCGCCGAAACCATCGAGCAGCAGGTCTTTCATGTGGATCAAAAACGCAAGGCGGAGTTCCTTTCGCGTCTGATTCGGGACAACGACTGGAAACAGGTCTTGATCTTTACGCGGACCAAGCACGGCGCCAATCGTCTCGCGCGCCGTCTCGAAGACGATGGCATTGCCACCGCTGCGATTCACGGAAACAAAAGCCAGAACGCCCGCACCAAAGCTCTCGCCGATTTCAAGAAAGGCGCTATCGTGGCTCTGGTTGCAACCGACATTGCGGCCCGCGGCCTGGACATTGAGCAACTTCCGCACGTGGTTAATTTTGAACTGCCCAACGTGCCGGAGGACTACGTGCACCGCATCGGACGCACCGGTCGGGCCGGTTTGAGCGGCCGCGCCGTTTCTCTGGTCAGCGCCGATGAAGAGGACCTCATGCGCGCCATCGAGAGG
>JAGQQC010000271.1 GCA_020426395.1 Planctomycetaceae bacterium | reverse complement strand
CAGTTTGAAAGTGGCGGTCACCGTGTGCAGCGCGTGCCGGAAACGGAAACCCAGGGACGAATTCATACTTCTGCTGCGACAGTTGCTGTTCTGCCGGAAGCGACGGAAGTCGAACTGGATATCAAACCGGATGACCTTCGAATCGATACCTTTCATGCCAGCGGACCGGGTGGGCAGAAGGTAAACAAAACGGAAAGCGCTATTCGGATCACGCACATTCCAAGTGGTGTGGTCGTTCAATGCCAGGATGAAAAAAGCCAGCACAAAAACCGGGCCAAGGCGATGCGGGTTCTCCGCGGACGAGTGCTCGAAGCCAAACAGCGCGAAGAAGAAGAAAAACGCGCCTCTCATCGTCGAACATTAATCGGCTCGGGAGACCGCAGTCAGCGGATTCGAACTTACAACTTTCCGCAAGGACGAGTCACCGACCATCGAATCAACCTGACGCTCTATAAACTCGACCGTATTCTGCTAGGGGAAATGGATGAGTTGATTGAAGGTCTGCTTGAATTCGATCGGCAGGAACGCCTCAATAACCCGGAACCGGCCTGAGAAACGAAGACTAGTCAGGTTAAAGAAAGATTCTGGGGGAATCTGTTGATTTGTCCCCCATGCCTGCTCTACCATTTTGAGTACCCGCCGCCCGGTTACTTTTTTCATGGATGACTGCTTGTGTCGAATACTGAAGTCTGGACTGTCAAACGGATCCTGGAATGGACGACCGCCCATCTCCAGAAACATGGTAGTGAGAGTCCCCGTCTCGAAGCAGAAATTCTGTTGGCACATGCTCGCAAATGCGAACGGATCCAGTTGTATACGCGCTACGAAGAACAACTGACCGACGGCGAACGGGCCGCTATGCGTGATCTCGTGACACGTCGTGCTCAACGGGAACCGGTGGCGTACTTAGTCGGCTATCGTGAGTTTTACAGTCTCAAATATCAGGTCACGTCCGATGTCTTAATTCCCCGGCCCGATACCGAGTCGTTGGTGATGGAAGCCCTCGACCTCGCACGTTCCTGGAAAGAACCACGCGTGCTCGAATTGTGTACGGGGTCGGGTTGCATCGCCATTTCGTTCGCCGCGAATCATTTGGGGGCCCAGCTTATCGCGACGGACATCAGTCCCGCGGCCCTTTCAATTGCTCAAACGAATGCGGCCAGACATCAGGTCACGGATCGTATTCAGTTTCGGGAAGGGGATCTGTTTCAGGCACTCCGAGAAGAAGAACGCGAACAGAAATTCGATTTGATTCTGAGTAATCCACCCTATGTCTGTACCTCCGAATTGGAGACGTTGGAACCGGATGTCGCCCGATACGAACCCCGTTTAGCTCTCGATGGGGGAGCGGACGGACTCGATCTGGTCCGGCGAATCATTCAGGAATCGGTGAGGTATCTCAGTCCCACTGGACATCTCTTGATTGAAATGGATCCAGAGCAGGTGGAAGCCACGCTGCAATTCGTGCATGCGGAAACCGATTTCAAAACGGCTCGATTTCTCAACGATATGACGGGGCGTCCACGTGTTTTTCATGGTTCGTTTCTTGATCCACCGGCAACGGAAGTCAATCTGTCCGAAGAGTTTGATGAGATCACCGAAGATGCGGATAGCCCGATTGAACCGGAATCGATACAATCCGAATCGACGCGGGATCATTGAAACGCTCACTAAAGGGAGATTCCAGGGATGGACATGTTTGTGATCAGGGGAGGCCAACCACTTGCCGGTCGGGTAAGGGTGAGTGGTTCCAAAAATGCCTCGCTTCCGATCATGGCCGCGATGCTGGCGGTAAACGGACCTGTGCTCCTGCAGGATGTTCCCCATCTAGTTGATGTCCGCACGTTGCTTGATTTATTAAGCCGCCTGGGGTTGGATCATGAGTGGCGAGAAACTGATCAGGCTCTGCGGTTGGAAGTAACTGACACGACTCCCTGTCTCGCCGAATACGATCTTGTCCGCAAGATGCGCGCCAGCATTTGTGTGCTCGGTCCACTACTCGCACGCCGAGGTCGCGCTTGTGTTTCCTTACCAGGGGGATGCAATATCGGGGATCGTCCGATTGATCTGCACCTCAAAGGCTTGCGGGCCTTGGGAGCCGAGATACAAATCGAGCGGGGTTATATTTTCGCTGAAGCCAAACGACTTCGCGGGGCACATCTTTTTCTGGGAGGCCCGTTCGGCAGCACGGTGACCGGCACCTGTAATTTGATGGTGGCGGCAACTCTTGCAGAAGGAACCACAACGATAGAATCGGCTGCCTGCGAGCCAGAGGTCGTTGACCTGGGGAATTTTCTCAATCAACTGGGGGCACGTATCGAAGGATTGGGAACTCCCTTTCTGAAAATCGAGGGAGTTTCCGAATTAACGGCAGCGGGGCCAGCGCCACAGGAATATCGCATCATTCCCGACCGAATTGAAGCTGCCACATTGATGATGGCCGTTGCCATGGCGGGGGGAGATATCACGCTTGAGAACGTTGATCTGAGTACATTGACCGCCGTTGTGGAGAAGCTGCGCGAAATCGGAGTTATTATTAACGAGGGGAAGGAGACGATTCAGGTTTCCCGTACCGGGAATCTCCAACCGACTGACTGTTGCACCCTTCCGTATCCTGGGATTCCCACCGACGTCCAAGCGCAATTGATGGCTTTGCTCACCACCGCGGAAGGGATGAGTGTCATTACCGACAAGGTTTTTCCCGATCGTTTTATGCATGCCGCGGAACTGGTTCGCATGGGAGCTCACATTCGTCGCGAAGGTCCGTCCGCCATTATCAGCGGACTTCCCCGATTAAGCGGGGCAAACGTGATGGCTTCAGATTTAAGAGCCAGCGCCGCCCTGGTGATTGCCGCACTCGCGGCTCATGGTGATTCCGCCATCAGGCGGATTTATCATCTCGATCGAGGATATGAACAACTCGAACTCAAATTGCAGCAACTGGGCGCGAACATCAAGCGAGTCAAAGACGCCCCTGAGAACATTCCGGCCAGTTTGCTTCCTGATTTTTCCGAAACGGAAGAAGCTGCCCACACAGCGCGCTTACAGAAGTTCGTCGCCCCCCGTCCGCATATGTTAGATCAAAGCAAACGCAAAGTTCGCTAATAGAGGACATCGCCCTATAAATGGGTGGCACTGCTGGCTTGCCCAGCAGTGTGGTTTTGGTTTGCTTTGTTGATTCGAGATGTGACGAAGAAGTTGTACCACATTAAGCCCCAAGCTCTTTCTGCAATTTCACTGCTAGGCAAGCCAGCAGTGCCACCCGGTTGAGGTGAATGGCGAAGACGTTTACGGTTCTGTTTTCGTCACCGTGGTTTCTGTGGGGCCATCCTGGGGGTATACCAGAATGCGGTCGTGGGAGAGTAAAACCACATCGGGTAACCCATCACCGGTCACGTCGGTAATCAAACCTTCACGGGGTTCGTTACCACGACTGTCATCATCCCGTTGAAAGCCTTTTTCCTCGAAGACGTGAAAGTTGAGTGTGGTTCGCAAGCCTTTCGGGGGATTGTAATCGAGGATTTCGACTCGTTGTGAGCGAGTGTCAATTCCGATGACATCCACATGCCCGTCATTATTCACATCACCACACAGGACGTCCGAGAAGTAACTGTTTTTCAGTTCCGACTCGAACGTGGCGAGTTCTTTCATATCGGGATAATGGGCATTGGCGAAGAGGACCGCAAAACTGGATTTCCCAAGTAGAACGAGGTCAGCCTGTCCGTCACCATTCAAGTCTGCCACGCTGTTACTGATGTAGGAAAAACCGCTCAGCTCGACCTCTTTCCACAAACGGTAGTTGCCGTTCTCATTTTTCTTCATGATCCGCAACTTATCGACGCCACTATCGATCAACACGACTTCGGGTTCGTTATCCTGGTTCAAATCGAGCGCGGCGACTCCTTCGATACGGGCATTCGATTCGTTGGCGTTAAACTGATCTTCGACTTGCCAACGACCATTTTTTTCCAGAGAGAGTGAACGGGCAAATTTGGATTGGGCGTTATAAATCGGATGCCCGTTTGTTTCAGGAATAAACAGTTCGCCCAGTTTAGAGGCCGTCAATCCAATTCCGGGATAATCGGGGCTTTGAGTGTAATCGCCCCCTTCACGGCCAGTCAGAACTAGTGGAGGTTTTCCCCTTCCGGGAAAGATTAGAATATCGACGAACCCATCTGCGTTCGCATCACAGTGCGTCATCTTCTCCGGGGGAGTTTTGAACTCGATTTTTTGCACCAACCGGGGTTCAATCATCTCGAAGCCCGTATCAGATTTTTTGAGTTGGAACGAATGGAGTTCCAAGTTCGGTGATTTGCCGCTGAGATAAATTACGGTCGGGGCTTTCTCACCACCACCGGGAAGTACATCCATCACCAGCGGGGCTTCTTCGAGAGGCAGGGGCAATGTTTCGGGAAAACTGAGCCTGCCCTCAATCAATTCGCTGACACCTAAAGTCTTCTCTTCATTACTGAGGACGAGGACTTCATCCCGACCGTCCTGATTAACATCCAGCATTCGCAACTGACTGATTGCCATCAAGCTGGGGTAACTTTCACCGAGACTTAACTGATGACTTTCATTCTGCTGAAAAGCGAATAATCGGGCCGCACCCGGATCCGTGACGAGGATGTCTTGCAGGCCGTCTCCATTCAGGTCACCGACAGCGAGTTCCCGATCACTTCCTTTCGTCAAAGCACCGAATCCGAATTGAATGAGACGATTGGCCAGCCGGGTTCCTTCTTCCTTCGGATCTTCGGGATCGGTTTCGAGTTTCAGGATTTTAATTCGACCAGATTGGCTGTCGATCGAGATGATTTCTTTTCCTGGCTTTCCATCGATATTGGAAACGGTAATTGCGCGGGGGCGTTGCAAATCGAATTGCAGTTCCGGTCCCAGTTTGCCGGTGTCGTCCTGCAAGCGTGCGGCCAGAAAACGGGTTCGGTCGTTGCCGGCTGAGTAGCACAGATCGTTCAGGCCATCTCCATTGACATCGGCGATCTGGGCGATGCTTAATTTTTCAGAGGTATTCATGATTTCCAGCGGAGAAACGAGTCCTTTCTCCGGTTGCTGGTAATAAACGAAGGTCGCATTTTTTCCGAGCACGACCAAATCGTCCCGGCCATCTTTATTCAAATCACCGGCAGTTAATGTCCACGGGATCTCTTCCAGATCGGGCAGGCGGAACTGGCGAGTTTCCGACCAGTTACCTTCTGCGGAACGAAAGTGAATCATCAACGTATCCGGACTCCCCAGATAAGCGATGTCGAGACGGTCATCGTGATTGAAGTCGCCCAGGGTTAAGGACAAGACTTCTTTCTCGACGGCCAGTTTTTCATGTTCGAATCGGGCCGAATTCGCAATTTCGTTGATGTCGAAATCTGTGATTTCTTCAACTGGTTGATCGAGATCTTTCTGGATTAACAAATCGAGCCGGCTATGGCTGTTATCCACCGCGATCAAGTCCGTCCGCCCATCTCCGTTCAAATCTCCCGCCAGCATATTGCGGGATCGATGCTCCAGTTTGAAAAGTTCCACGGGCTTGAAACCATAATAGGCAGCCAGCGAAGGTCCTTCAGCTTGAATGGAGGAAAGCGAGATCGAAAGACCAATCAACAATAATGTGCTGAACACGACAACCGGGCGAAAAACCATCCTGGAAACTTTCTGTAAGAATCCCCCACTCATGGGGGACTGAAATGGATGTGTCGAAATTGTGTGGGGACGAAATTCGCGAACTCAAATGGAGGGATGCGGATCGAGTCTCGGTCTGATCCAGACCTTAAATGTTGCGCGAGGGTTATTATTTGATCTTAATCTGGAAAGGCATCAACGTCAGGCCAGGTTGTTTGGCCAACTGATTGATCGCCCAGGTTTCCTTAAGCAAGGAGTAAAGTTCGGGGGCTTCCTGTTCCAGAAGTTTGGTCACAGAGTGTATTTGGGAATCGGCATCGAGATCGCCGAAGAGCTGTTCAAATGGAGAAGTCGGTTTCGGCAGTTCCAATTGTTCAACACGATCTTTGTTTGTCAGACCGGCGAGTTCCTTGGCTTTCTCAATGGCCTCGGGGAGCGCGCCGAGTTCATCAACCAGTTTGATTTCCAATGCCTGCTCACCCGTGTAAACCCGACCGCGGGCCAGTTTCTCCAGTTCTTCGTGCGGCATTCCCCGTCCGGTGGCTGCTTTAGTTGTGAACTGGAGATAAATGTCGTTCAGCATTTTCTGCATGGTGGCCCGTTCAGAATCGGACATCGGTTGCAGAAGACTAATGGCTCCGCTGTTTTTCCCCCGACTGAGAACCGTGGTCGTGATACCAACTTTTTGCATTAATCCTTCGAGGGCGACTTTGCCCATCACGACGCCGATTGA
>JAGQQC010000270.1 GCA_020426395.1 Planctomycetaceae bacterium | reverse complement strand
GTGTGATAAAGTGGAGGCATCAAACGAAATGTTTGGCACAACGTGTCAAAAACGTTGCTAAACGAGAATATCGATGATCAAATATGAATAAAGATGAATTTGCACAAGAGATTGTCAGTCAATGCCTTACAACCATAAATACTGATCGGGAACGGAGTTGGGGAACTCGCAACTTAGAATCCCCCTCTCTCCGCTTCTATTGAAGTACAGAACCCTCTCTTTGAGAGGGTTTTTCTATGCGCGGTGCTCCTCGCCACCTTCATTATTGGGAATTCACCAGGTCGGCTTTCTTTTTCCCGAAACTCCCGCGTTTCAAATTTGACATGCTCGCGAATCTGCTCGATCCTTACAAAATCGGGTCCGCCACACACAGTGCTATGTACACTACAGATGACGAAGTGTTAATATATGAGCACTATCCGATCTTGTTAGGAGCAGATTAAATGAAACCTGATCGTCGCGTGGTAAACACCGCACTGAAAAGTCTTATTGTAATTGTTGTAATTGCATGCGTGACTGCGATTGGTTTCTTAACGCTCAGTGGGCGAGATGAGGAACAGAATCTCAGTGGGCAAAATGGCGGAGAGAATTATGGGGACGGTCGTTCAAAACCATTTCCCTCATTAGAGGAACTGTTAGATCAGACAAAGGGAGGGCCGCCACAACCAGATTGGGACTACTATTTTAACAAGTCACCATTGGACATAAAGTCGATCGAATTCGTAGGCTTCCAAAAATACAACGAGGGAAAGCCTTTGCGTTTCAAAATTACTGACAAAAAATATATCAAAATGTTCCAACAAGGAATGGCGCCTGCATTCATGCTTCGACCAGGAACTTCAGGTTTTTCGACAATGGCAATTAACTACAGTGAAGACACCGATATCAGAGATGCAATACTGTTGAATACGCCGGAAGGACAAATTGTCGTCGGCATGTCTGATTCGGGATTTCAGTTAGAGTCAGTGTTCAGTGACGATACTACATGTTTCTATTCGTGGATATTGGCCAAAGCTGTTGACGACATTCTCTTCGAAAAGACTGGAATGCGTCAGGGTGAAAGTAGATTTAACAGGGTATCTGGTTTATGGGTCTATGATATCCAGAAGGAAGATTACAATACGATCACGAGTTCACCCGCTGAGTAATTCGCTACAATTTCTTCTGCCAGAACTCCCGTGCCGCTTCGAACGGGGGCAGGATCGCTTTCAACTGCTTCTCGTTTTTAACGTGCTCATGAATCTGATCGATCCGCTGATTGAGCCAGTCCTGAAAAAAAGTGACCGACTCTTGACTGACGAACTGGGGCGTGTCTCCGATTTCCAGATAATACGGAGCCGTACTGGCAAACCGGAAGGTGCGGGGATTTTCGGTGCGCACCCGGATCAGGAACCAGCCACTTTTACTGAAGACGTACGTCGATTCGGGAATGACCTCTGAATCTTCGCGGGGAGCGATCTGCATCACGACGTTGCCGTTGTGGACAACTTCGATCATTTCCAGTGGATCACGCGAGATCAGATTCCCTTTGATGGTGATCGGGATCGATTCTTCAGATTTAAAGACGTAACCGGGCAACTGATCATTGGCCGTCAGATCGAACAGCGGCCCGTTCGTCACAAACGACCGCCCCGCCCGGAGACCATCCCACCATTTTTCCCAGGTCAGTTCTCCCTCCACATGGACATATACCCGATTATATCCCACCGGATTCGGCAGCACGCCGGAGGCCGAACCTGCTGAAGGAGGAATGCGGAAACCACTGTTGAGCAGATGATAATAGATCTGCTGCGACCACTGGCCATTGCCTGTGGGAGGGGGAAGTTTTTCTGTATCACGAGGAAAACCCCACGCTTCGGACTCGTACATACCAGAACGACACATATGATTGTTCGCAATCCCGATCGTATCGATCTCTCCTGTCGTCACCCACGCTGGCACATCCCACCAAAATGGTTTTTCGACATCGATATGTACCCCCGGTTCCTGTTTGAGCGCTTTATGCAGGTAGGCGATTGAGGAGGGAAACTCGCGCGTCACGGCCCCGATACCGAGCGGTTTAACGAGATGAAAATAAAGCAGGGCCCCTCCGTTACGTTCATCCTCGCCCGCCATGACATCCAGCCAATGAAGATCGGAATCGGGATCTAATCGCCGGGTAGGCGTTGCGGGAATCTCGCGATCCCGCCAGACATTCCGTTGATTCCACCAGGTGATGACCGGGGCGATATTCAGATCCTCCGCTTCAACAAGGAGCGGTACATCTTCTACAGGTCGGTGAATATGCAAATCCCCGCTATACCAGTGACGGTCGGACATCTTAGTGAGACGTTCAATCACGACATCGACTGTTTTCGTTCCCGTTTCCGGTAACGTGACCATTCCGGAAACTTGTTCGAACTCGGGGCCTTTTTCGATTTCGTATGAATATTGTCCGGCAGGTAACTCGTAGCTTAACTCGCCCGGAGAAGTGAAGTGGTCGAAATGAAAGGGAAGCTTCGCATGTTTAACGACTTCCCCCTTCGCATCTTTCAAATGAATCCGAAACGGGACCAATTCCTTTGCCTCATTACGAACAGTCAGTTTGAGCGTTCCCGCTGAAAGAATAGAAGTGCTCGCGATGACTAGAGCGAGAACAAGGATGTTACCGAAAGAATGGGCGCGGAATATTTGAAGCATCGTAACCCCATCTGTGAAAGCGTGGAAGATGACGACTCCTGTCCAAAAGGACTCCGTCAATTCACCAGCATACGGGATTAACAACAGGACTCACAAGCAACGAGATTCCAATTACCTCGATTCAAATCGTTTTACTCAGGCTTCCTGGCGATCAACTGGTAATAGGGGACCTTCACCAAAGGAAGATAGGGAACTTTCCCCAAACGTTCTTCGAGATGCACCAGTTCAAATCGTTCCAGCAAATAAGGCAAATGGTCTCGGTTCAGAAAGACATTATCATTCGCGAACCAAACCGGCCAGAAATTCTGCTGGAACCAGGAATGACGCTGCCTTCCCTGAGCGGGATACTTGCGAGAGACATAGAAATCAACAACTCCCAACGTCCCTCCCGGTTTTAGTAACTGCCATGCCTGATTGATGGCAGAAATCCAATCCGGAATCATGGTCAACGAATAAGAGAAGGTGACGAGATCGACTTGTTTTTCTAACGGACGAAACGTCGTTGCATCGGCACAAATCGCCTCCACGTGTTGCCATTGATGGGCATTGATCCGCTGCTGGCAGATATCCAAAAGAGGTTGGCATAGATCAACCAGATAAGCTTTTTGAAGTTGGGAAATTCGCTCCCCCCATAATTCGGCGTTCTCTCCAGTACCAGCTCCAAGGTCAATCCAGATACCGTCGTGCGGGACTTCCAGTTGTACAAACAACTCAGCCCGCCCATGTAGTAATTTCCGCCGGAACTGGTCGTACCCCGCCGCTTGTCCTTGATAGAACGAGTTCAAACGATCGGTGTGAGTCTCCCCTTCAATACGCGAGAGCGTTAAATGCCACAAGATTTTGGCATCATTCCAACGGGCTGTTAGAAAACTCATGTGAGATCCTTTCAGGCAACCAGATCCGCAATATAAAAGCTGCCGTAGGTATTTACGCGATCTTGATTATGCAGCTGCTGGGCGAGTTCGGGTTCATATTGCAGTAACTCGCCCACACAGGTCTCGGCTCCCTGATAAAGGACTTTCAATGGATCAATGAAATCGACCTGCATTCCAGCGCTTCGCCACAAAATACGAGTTCCCTCAGCGGCTCGCTCCAAAATCGCCTGCCACTCACTTTGCAGCAACTGAGGTTGGGCCCCGGCCAGCCAATCCATATGGTCGAGTAGTACATACCGGGAAATGGTCCCGGGGTACTGCCGCAAAAAACTTTCAACGGTGTTCGTGTTGATTGAGACGCGATCAACCAACCCCGCCTTCAGTCGAGCGAAGTTCTCCGGCTTCAAATACTCGGGACAACAATCCTGTTCGTATTGGCCCGTCAAATAAACTCGCCAGAAGTAATTGTCCTGCAAAGGTCGCCCGGTGAAGACCGTTTCGATTCGATCAATCACGAACTGCACAATTCCTCCTGGATAGGCTCGGTCAATCTGGTCCCGTTGCTGCCGAGGTACCCCCAACATCGATAAGGTAATATCTCGACGCATACACCATTTAATGAACCGGCCCCAAAGGATTTCACTCAAGTTTCGTGAGTGATAAATCTCCTTCTGCTCGTCAATCGTTTCCGCAGCCAGCAGTAAATTGATGTCCTTCCGAATGCGGGCCACCCGATCGATATACCCATTCACCATCCAGGCAAACATGCCCGAAGATCCTCGAAAATAAAAACTGGAACGCCGCCCATTTGGGGAAAAGAATTTGTTGTGTCGATCCCAATACTTCTGAGAAACCGGCGACAAGTCATGCCGTAGTGCATCCAGGTAAAGTTCTTTCCAGAATGAAGTCCGGCCACGTCCAAACAACTGGAAAAAGTCCGCATAATCAAGGTTACGAATGGCGGCGATTTTCAGTTCCAGCAGGGCATTCTGCTTCGAATTCATATCTACGGCATGAACCTTGGCCGGTTCGTCAAGTAAATAATCAAGGGCGTTACATCCAGCAGAGGTAATGACCAAGACTTCATCTTCTGCCCCCAATTGAAGCGCTTCTCGATCCAGTCGAGGATCTTCCCAACAAGTGTTATAAACCAAGTTGCCTTGATGAACCCATTGAAAACTTTTCCGGCTGATCCGTTCTGCAATCATGGTGCAGACTCCTTCACTAATTTCTGTAATAAGGGGGGAGGGGAGATATTTCGTTTCACTCTGGTCACAGAACAAGGCGAGCTCCCAACTGAAATATCACGTTCAATTTCTTTGACTGTTTTCTTTTCACACCAAATAGAAAGTCTTTCACCTGGCAGGAAAGAAATGACTTCTTTAAGAAGCGGTTTTGGAGTTTCGGAGTGACTTGAGTGGCTTCAACATGCGATACATTAATCCCGAGACTTCAGTTGCATCGTAAGGAGCGGGCAAGGGGACAATGTCGGGAGCAATCTGTTCTTGCGTGGGATTAGGTATGGGAACTTCTTCCTGATCAAAGAAGTGAAGTTCCATCTCCCCTGTGTTGTATTCAATCAAAGCGCTACAATGTTCCACCCAGTCGCCCGTATTGCAGTAGCGAATCCCCTTGATGTGACGCAGATTAGGAGCATGAATATGCCCGCAGATGATTCCCTCACATCGACGTTTACGAGCGTGGTCGACCAGTTGTTGTTCGTAGTCACTGATAAATCGCATCAACTGCTTGACTTTGGATTTCACCGCCGCGGAAAGCGCGAATTTGGCTTCCCCTTCCTGTCGGAACAGTCGATTGAACAGGTTATTCGCTGACAGCAGAACGTCGTAGGCAAAGGAGGCTAATACCGACAGCCATTGGGCTCCTGTTTCAAACCGATCAAACTGGTCACCATGAATGACCAAGTAACGCCGTCCATCGGGAGTCAGATGCACGAATTCATCCGAAAGGGTAACAAAGCCTAGTTGCCTGCTGAAACTACGTAGAAAATTGTCATGATTGCCGGGTGTGTAATAGATGTCGGTTCCAAGATCATTCAGCTCCTGCAAGCGTTCCAAAATCGAGTTATAGCTGGAAGGCCAACGCCATTTTTTGCGAAGTTTCCACCCATCAATCAAATCACCAACGAGATACAATGTTTCAGGTTGATGAGATTGGAGGAAGGTAAGAAACTCTTCCGCCCGGGAATGCATGCAGCCCAGATGAACATCGCTAACAAAGATGGAACGGATACGGCGATCAACCAGATTCGCCTTCCGTTGTTCGGACATGATCATGCCATCCTCCGTGACGAATTTTTTCTGTAAAAGTCATCCCTTGACCAGACAGAAGGAGAGCAGAGCGCCGAGTGAGAGAGTTCCTGCTGACTGATAGCAGACCGCAAAACGGAATTTTTTGCGTTGGTTGCTGGCGGGGATCATATCGGGCAAACATTCGCAGTTGATGAACACCCGGTTAATCTCGCGCAAATTCGGATCGACCTCTGTCTTGCTTCTAGGATCTATCCTAAAACCCGGTTGTGGCTGTTCTGCAACTTGTAAAGTAAGGAGGATTGCGACCCACCAGAGGGTTTTAGAATCATTTCTAACTAGAAGGAAAACCCACACGAAGAGGTTCACCTTGACCTGATTTCTGAGTTTTGCGACAGTTCCCCGCCTCAGAAACGACTTTCGGTTGGCCTCATTTTCCTTTTAGATCCCCCCTTTCCTGATCCCAATGCGCTGCATAGAGGAGGGTCCCCATGCAACCCATTCACTTTCGCTCTGCGATTCTACTGCTGCTAAGCCTGATGACAGGTTGCGCCCATATGAGCCCAACT
>JAGQQC010000026.1 GCA_020426395.1 Planctomycetaceae bacterium | reverse complement strand
CGGGAGGAGAGTTCTTCGGACGTCATTTCCCGGACGAGGAGCTGTTTCTGAGGAGAGGTTTCCCCACGAATGATTTCCAGTTGAGAACGGGATGTCTGAAGTTTGGTTGCCAGTAACTTGAGGACGGCGGTGTTCGCTTTTCCTTTTTCGGGGACCGCGGTTACTGAAACTTTCAACTGACCATCATGAGTCCCCGTGATGCCGTTCTTCCTCGCTTTGGGGCTCACTTTTAATGAGAGGATTACCCCCTCGGGATGGCTGTTGATTTCAGGTGCTGACATTCCGGTATTCCAATCCGAACGAAGTCGCGGAATTATTCCAAACCTTCAAACAGGCTGGAACCAATCCGGATGAGGGTGGCTCCTTCTTCGATGGCGATTTCAAAGTCATTGCTCATTCCCATCGAAAGTTCTCGCAGGTGAATTTGACTGGATATTTGATTCAACTCGTCTTTCAGATCTCTCAGTTTACGAAATGCCGGACGGGCCAGTTCTGGATCGTCCACATGTGGCGCCATGGTCATCAGGCCGACAATGTTGACTTGAGAGAAATTTTCAATTTGCGCCCATTGTTCGCGAAGTTCCGCTGGAGCAAATCCCTGTTTCGATGCTTCACCAGAAACATTGATTTGCAACAGAACATTCGGTTGCAACTGTTCTTCCTGAGCGATGCGGTCCACGGCAGCCAGTAACTTCATCGAGTCAATCGAATGAATCAGGCTGACGAAGGGAAGGACCTTTCGGATCTTGTTTCGTTGTAATTGACCGATGAGGTGCCAGTGGATCGGGATCGTTGTTTTCTCTGACCGCTCTTCCAGTTGTTGGGGACGATTTTCACCCAGGTGGTTATAACCGAGTTCGAGCAGTGCTTCGACCCAGGGCCAATCGGCGTACTTGGTAACCGCCACGAGTTGAACCGAGGATGTATTTCGGTCCACGCGCAGGCAGGCATTCTCGATTTGCTGTTCGATTCTATCAAGGTTCCGGCGAATCAAATCAGCGAGCGCAGGCATGGAAGTGGTTTCAGAAAAATAGGAGCACAAAAGAACGTTTCAAATTACAGGTCGTCACGATGTGACTTGCATTGCAGGGTCACATCATTTTCTCAATATCCGAGTCCGTGATCTTTTTCAAGCGAGACTGTTTCTGGTGAATCGCCTGTCGTAACTGGGAGACCGCCCGCGGATTGAAGGAGGGGGGCGATTGTTCATCAAGCCAGTCGAGATCTGCCAAGGCCAGTTCCAGTTGATCACTACGGTAAGCTAGTAACGCCCGGGTCCAGCGATCGTGGACTGATTCTGGATTGAGGGTAATCAAGACATGCATGTAACGCAGCATCCGTTCTTCGTCTTGTTTTTCCTGAGCAATGGAAAGCAGGTTTCGCAACATTCGGGAGAGAATTTCGGGGGTTGTTTGAGCGGTCAGATTCGATTCTTCGAGTGGATGCCCACTATACGCGAGCACGATCAACTCGGCGTCGTTGCGTGACAACAACTTTCCTCGTTCGAACGGATCGACCAGTTGAGGTTCTCCTTCTTCCGGTACAAACCGGGCGACAAAATGGCCCGGTAATCCGACTCCTTCGATGTTCAAGCCGATCCGTTTTCCAAGTGACTGGTACAAGACAGCAAGAGTAATCGGCAAACCTTCCCGATCATCGAGAACCTCATTCAGGTAGCTGTTGGATCGGTGGTAATAGTTTGTCCGACTACCATGAAAACCAAGTTCCTCGAACAGAAATGTATTCAAGGTGGCGAACTTCTCTGGATCTGTTGAGGATTCATTAAAACGGCCTAGCAGATTCTCGGCGAGCCGGTCTAGCTCTTGCTCATAAGCGTTTATGTCCAGTTCCTCATTATCAAGCCAGGCCAGGTGCAAGGCTGCTGTGAACAAATCAGGTTGATCCTCTCGGAGATGTTCATTCAATGACGAAAGGACTCGTTGTTGGTGAATGTCGCGAGCCAGTTGACGAATTCTGGCCGCTTCTTGTTCAAGTTCGATAGCTTTTTGTTCCAGCAATGTCGTCGTAAATTGCGAATGAGGAAGTAGTTTTTCCACGAGTTCCGAAGTGGGTATTTCTTCCCCGGTAGATTGTTCAATGAGATCGAAAACGGTCTGCCGGGCTTGATCGTCAGGCTCAGTGGTGGGGATTTCCTGGCCCAGTTGGAAGTTTTTGAAGCGAGCCGATGTATTACGGAACTTGGCGAGCCCAACTGAGCCGGGAGCAATTCGGACACGTGGCATCTTGATGATCTGTTTTCCGTTCAGGTAGCAGACCAACCCTTCTTCCTGAACGCGCACTTTGAGCGAATTCCAGTCGTCTTGGAGCAAGGGGGTGTCGATTTCTTCCAGCACCTGCCAGGTGAGAACATCTGGGCCATTAAATTTGCTGAGCCGAATACGACCTGCGGAGGGATAGAATCCGTAATGTTCGAAATTTCCATCTGAGGCAAAGACGAGCCCCGCCGCACCATCTGCCTGGTCCTGCTTAACTTGTACGGCAAGTTCGAAGGGAGGCTTGGGAACGTCTTTCGTGGAAAGGAGCAGCGCTCGTCCACCGAACCCTTTTCCGGAACCTTCGACCAAAATTTGTCCGGAGCGTTGTCGCCAGGTGGCACCGAATAGTTCCTTCCATTTACTTTCGTCCAGGCGACCAATCGTCAGCCAGCGAGACATCGGGATCGGATTCGGCTTGTCCATCAGGAGTTTCAGATCGGAAGCGGGAACCGCGAAGCCAAGATTGGAACTGGCGAGAGATTTCAAGGTGACGAGGCCTATGAC
This sequence comes from Planctomycetaceae bacterium, assembly GCA_020426395.1. Taxonomy (GTDB): domain Bacteria; phylum Planctomycetota; class Planctomycetia; order Planctomycetales; family Planctomycetaceae; genus Polystyrenella. The sequence continues at coordinate 16,455 of JAGQQC010000026.1, read as the reverse complement.
TTCTCCACGCAGGTTTAACACGGGGCCACCACTGTTTCCCTGTTCGATCGGTATGGCGAGTTGAATCATGTTTCGGCCCTCCACTTCGCGTTGCCCGGAGACGACCCCTTTGACCACGCTATGTTTCAGGCCCAGTGGATTGCCGAGGGCGATGACCGTTTCTCCGTCTAAAATTTCCCCGTTGTATCGTACCGGGAGGGCGGGCAGGTTTTCGGCATTGATCTTAAGCACGGCCAAGTCGAGTTTGTGGTCAGTCGCCCGGACTTCTTCCACTTCGTATTTCCGACCATTCGCGAATTGAACGGAGATTGGTCGAGCATCGCCGATGACGTGTCTGTTGGTTGCGATCAATCCTTGTTCATCAACGACGAAGCCACTGCCGATTCCAAGTTGTTTGCCATCTCTGCCAGAGAAGGTAACGACGACGACGGATTCGCGTGCCTTCGCAACGAGTTCTTCGACAGCCATATCGCTGGAAGGTTCTGGTGAGGTTTGGGGACGATCTGCCGCGACAGGGAGGGGTTTATCTTCCGCGAAAGTGAAAGACACGAATAGAACGAAGCCTAAAAAGAATGAACACCACCGGGGAAGGAGTAATTTGCTCAAATTCATAGGGGTAATCCAGAAAGGAAAAAGGGTCCGGGATATCAGACCTGTTCAGGCTCAATGTTGGGAGCGTCCATCCAGAGCGATTGACTCCCTATTATGGTAGTCTGTCCGGCTTGGGAACGCAAAAACGGATGTCTTTGTGGCGGCATTTTAGGCTGGACTCACCCGGAAGAGGGCTCCCCTACTGGTAATCCGTCTTGTGACCTGACACAATATGACCCGCGTATTTCCAGAGGGGAATGGTCCTCTCGGAGATCATTTTTTATTCATCTATCGAGGCAGACCGCATGTCGCCCACGTCTTCTTCTGAGAAATATTACCTGGCGGATTTTTCCGATATCACCGGTGTGCCTTGTCCCTGTGGAATGGCACGACGAGCCTTTGCCGATGTCGAAGCGTTTCCGGGAACGTTGCACGTGACGGAAATCTCAGAGAATGCCAAGCGTCACTATCATAAAACCCTCACCGAAACTTATTACTTTCTGGAATGTGGTGAGGATGCTCAGATGGAACTGGATGACGAAGTCATCGACGTTAAGCCTGGAACGGCGATTGTGATTCCGCCCGGAACACGCCATCGGGCGCTGGGGAAGATGAAAGTCATCATCGTCTGTCTGCCCAAGTTTGATCCGAGTGATGAGTGGCTTGACTAAGTGGTTTCTTTTCTCCACTTTCGAGAATGCTTCTATTGCTTGTTTCTCTCCTTCTACGCCTTTTTTCCTAACCTTGAACTCATATTAAATAATAGAACCCATCCTAAAACCCGGTTGTGGCTGTTCTTCAGCCTGTAAGACAAGAGGTAATGTGACCCCATCAGAGGGTTTTAGGATCACACTTCTAATAGAACTCAGGAGATTTGTGGTGAGTCCTTCGATCAGTCAATTCGCTCAGTCCTTAACCGTCGAAACTGCTTTTACCGTGTTGGCAGTCGCCAAGAGTTTGAAAGCACAAGGGAAAGATGTCGTCGAGCTGGAAATCGGCGATAGCCCGTTTGAATCGACTGCCTCCGCCAAGGCGACTGGGATCGAAGCGATTACTCAGAATGAATCACACTACTGCCCGTCGCCCGGGTTACCTGCCTTTCGGGAAGCGGCCGCCAAATTTGTACGAGAGGAATTTAATATCCCGGCGGAGGCTGCGAATATTGTCGTCGCTCCAGGAGCGAAAATCTTCGAGCAATATTTCTGCGAAGCGTTTCTTAATCCGGGAGATGGAGTGCTGGTCTTCAGTCCTTATTTTCCGACGTACTTGCCCAACATTGCTCGCCGCGGTGCTCGGATGGTGTTGGCTCCGCTGAAACAGACGAATGAGTTCCGTCCCGAAGTGGCACAAATCAAAGAATTCCTGGAAAACGATCCTCAACCGAAAGCGATTTTCCTGAACTCACCTCACAACCCCACGGGGGGCGTGACTACAGAAGAAGATCTGAAACAAATTGCGGATTTGGTACGCGGGAAAGATATCGCCATTTTCAGCGATGAACCTTATTGCCACATGATTTGGGAAGGCGCTCATCACTCCATTGCTGCCCAACCTGGAATGCTGGAGCAATCGGTTGCCGCGTACACCTTCAGCAAATCGTACAGTATGAGTGGTTGGCGGCTGGGTTTTGCAGTCGCTTCTATCGAAGTGGCCGATTACATTAGCAAAATGATCAACACCAGCCTCTCCTGCACTCCACCGCTGGTTCAACTGGCAGGGAAGGCTGCTCTGGAGCGTGACAAAACGGAACGGGATGAAGTCATGCAAAAATTCCGTGAGAAAGTCGTCCTCTTAACAGAAGGCTTGAACAAGATCGAAGGATTCAACACGCTCGATCCGCTGGCCACGTTTTATGTCTTTCCGAATGTAATGGAAGTCTGCAACAAACTGGGGATTACCAGTCACGGGCTGGCGCTGTATCTCCTCGAAGGAGCAGACGATCATTTCGGAGTCGCTTGTCTGGGAGGGGAATGTTTTGGTGAAGCGGGGGCCGGTTTTCTCCGGTTCAGTTGCGCCGAACCTAACGATCGCCTCACCCAGGCCCTCGAATTCATCACCGAAGCGATCAAAAAAGAGGATCGCGTTCAGGCTTACCTCGAATCGCATCCGCAGTTTCGCCTGGCGAAACCCTATGTGTTGAGCTAAGTTTGTGTTGGCAATTTAACAGATCTTCACGAACCTCACGTTTTCTCCTAGACTTACTGTCGCGCAGAAAGAAGTTCTCTGTTAACGGAGTGATGTTCGTGAAGTCTCGTTATTCGCTGGACGAATTGCATCAGGCCAGCCGGCGCATTTTGATCGGTTACTGGACGCTGTTGTTCATCTCCACGCATATTCCTTTGTGGTTCGTGCACATGGAGGTCCCCAAAGATTCGGACAAGGTGGCGCATTTCCTGGGTTATGGCGGATTAATGTTCTGCCTGCGGGGTTGGCAATGGCTGTCTGCCCGAGTAGATGGAGAAGATTCCAGGAATCGCAAACGGTATCGCTTTTGGTTTGCGGCCCTGGTTCTGGTGCTCTATTCCGTACTGGACGAATTGCTACAGATTCCCGTTTATCGTAGCGCTGACGTTCGAGATGCTATTGCCGACTGGATTGGCCTGACGATTGGAGCGATCTGCTTTGAAGTGCTGCGACCTGTCGTGCTCAGTCTCTTTCTGGAGACGGCGCCCCGAACGGAAAGCCCGATTGGTGACTAGCTTGATTAGAATCGATCCTAAAACCCAGTTGCGGCGTTTCTTCAACTTGTAAAATAAGGTTCAATTCGACCCATCAGAGGGTTTTAGGATTACTTTTAGTATTATGACTTACGGACCGTTTTCTGTGAGGAGCTCACCATGTTTCGAACAACACTACTATCTTATCATCCAATGTGGCTGAGTTTATGTTGCAGCTTAGGTTTTCTTATTGGGTGTTCCCCCTTTTCGAGTTCAAGTAGTACGAAGAATGAGAATAACTTATTTGATGATTTTGATTTCTCAAAGATGTCGATAGAGAACAATCCTTTCGGAATCCAGCGTGGTATGCCAGAGAGTGAGGTTACGCAAAAAATGCCAGATGATGGAGGAGTCTTGCCAGAGAGCGGCTCAAGCCATTCTTTTAGGCGATTTTACACATATCCTTACAGAGACTCATTTGTCACAATTACCTTAGATTTCGAACGTTCGAAAGAAGGTCCAGATTTATTTGAATTAAGCGATATTGGCGCCCATATCAGGTAGCAACACAAACAGAGATACATGTGGCTTCTATTAATGCATACTAGGGATATCCACATGCCATCTGAAGCAACTGGCACTAACAAAAAAACAAGGGCATGCTTGCGATTGCTCGTCGGCTTCTTTTTATCTTTTCTACTCGTTCTAGCAATCAGATGCCTTTATTTTGGGAAAGTTGTAGCTGTTAACGAAAATGTCGAAATTGTTCTGACTGTCGAGAATGATGACGACGTTCCGATGATTTTTGAACCAAACAAAACGGAACACAATGCCTTCCTGAAACGTTATGGCATTAAATGGGAGACGAAAAATAAACACCGAAGTTTTTCGTTTTCGGTTGGCAATCGTTATTCTGTGACTTCTGAATACAGTTGGTATCTTGTCGACAGTGATGGCACCTACGACTACTACATCTTCAATGCGACAATCAACGGTAAAAAAATCGCTACAGACAAGAAAATTAAATATAGTGGCAATCGGGTCATAATTGGAACGACTGGTCGCTTCGGACTAGTTCTGGCTCCGGAACCAACCTTTGATGATTAATTCGGTGCTATTGTGCAAGACGAACCATAACTCAAGCGTTTTTTGTTACCAAGTCAATTTGCCCTGGTGTCAACATGTCGCTTTTTACTTACCATTCAGTTAGCGTTGCAGGCTCCATCCTCGCTGATTTCCCTCGCGAGGCTCGCGAAAAACTGCGTTTGCAGGGCATCATCGTCGAGCGGTTGGAAGAGCAAACGACCACTTCCAAGATTCAATTACCGATCTTTCAACATTCTGGTCGTTATGCGTCTCTACTCGCCTCTGCTATTCGTAATTTATCGACACTTCTCAGTACGGAGAGCGGTCATTGCTGTTTAAGGACCGGATTGTGACCGCGTTGATTTATTCGGCCATTATTGTGACGTTGGCGATTGGGGTTTCGATCTTCTTGATGACGGTTGTGATGCCCATGCTGTTGGAGAATTTGATCGAGTCAGGCAAACCTCTGCCGTGGCCAACGAAGGTGCTGCAAACAATGAGTAATCTGCTGGTGGAGCAGGGGATCTGGTTACTGTTGGGGACGCTACTTAAGCGATTTTCCTTCTCCAGACTGTGCCCGATTATGTTCAGAACCGGGAACGCGCCAGCGATGGCCATTTCTTGCCAGTAATTTGTTGGAACCTTCCGGTCCCCAGGTGCCTGGTTTGTAGAACTCCGGTTCGGAAGCGGGATCGTCGAATTTTTTCAGAACAGGGTCGATAAACTGCCAGGCTGCTTCCAGTTCGTCGCTTCGAGTGAACAAGGTCGAATCTCCGCGTAGGACATCCAGCAGTAATCGCTCGTAGGCTTCGGGTAATCCCTGGTCGAAGGCCTCATCGTAGGCAAACTCCATGCGGACAGGCTGAATCTGATATTGCATTCCTGGACGCTTGGTGGAGAAGACCAGCGAGATGGCTTCTTTGGGTTGAATACGGAACACGAGCGTGTTCGGTCGCGCTCCGACGAGGTCGCAGATGTCTCCTTCACATTCGACTGTTCCAAACAGGTGTAACGGAGGAAGTTTGAACTGGATGGCAATCTCGGTTACCCGCTCGGGCATCCGTTTGCCGGTGCGAAGATAGAAGGGAACACCGGCCCAACGCCAGTTATCAATCTTCACTTCCATCGCCACGAATGTTTCCCGCGTCGAATTGGGAGGGACGCGGTCTTCCTGACGGTAACCGGGGACATGCTCTCCGTCGACTTCTCCTTCAGAGAATTGTCCGGCCACGGCCCATTTTGAGAGGTCAGTCGGATGTCCGGGAGCCATTGCCTGGAGGACTTTCAGTTTTTCATCACGAATCGCCTCGGCCCGGAAGAGCGCAGGGGGTTCCATGCCCAGGAGACAGAGGAGTTGTAGAACGTGGTTCTGTAAGACGTCCCGGAGCGCGCCCGATTTGTCATAGTAGGCGCCACGACCTCCTTCGATTCCCTGCGATTCTGCCACAGTGATCTGTACATGATCGACATGGTTACGATTCAACAGAGGTTCAAAAATAGAGTTTCCGAAACGGAACAACAGAATGTTTTGAACGGTTTCTTTTCCGAGATAGTGATCGATCCGGTAGATCTGGTCTTCCGTCAACATGCGGCTCAGCTCCTGGCTGATGTGCTGAGCCGACTCAAGATCGCGTCCGAATGGTTTTTCGATGACGACCCGAATTGTTTCATCGGAGTCTCGATCAGGGATCAATCCCGCGGTATGGAGAGATTCGACAACGGGCAGAAAGAGGGATGGAGCAATCGCCATGTAATACATGCGATTGGAAGGCATATTGAATTCGAATTCGATGTCTTCCAGTCTCTTTTTCAGTAAAAGATAGTCATCTGAATCAGTCAAATCAGTGACATGATAGAATAGACGACGGGCGAAATTGTTCCATTCTTGCCGACTATCGGGCTTGATGCGGCAATGTTCCAGAATGTTTTGTTCCATCTCTTCGCGGAATGCTTCGTCCGACTTTTCCCGTCGAGCCACACCCACAATCGGGACATTGTCCGCGAGGAATCCTTCCTTCCACAACGCAAATAAAGCGGGGAGCAGTTTGCGGGCCGTCAAGTCGCCCGACGCACCCATGATTACAATTGTTGAGTCAGAAGCATGATACAGTTGACCTTGTGACATAGCGCAAGTTTCTAATCGAGAAAGCAGCTATTTGAACAGTCAGCAACAGGGACTATGAGCAGCGTCCTCTGTTGAAAGAACGAAATCAGTGTAACAAGTCATATGCAGACTGTCCCGGGCAATTGGCTGGTTTTCACCGGTCGAAAGAAGGAAAGAACTCCGCCCGGTTTAACCCTGCTGCGACTGGATAAGCTCGGTAATTTTTTCAGGCGTAATGTCTCGTAGGGTGGTGACAAGCAGATCCGCATCATCCAGATTGACAGTGTAGCCTGTTGTGCGAATCAGTCCGATGCAAGCAGAACCGGCGGCTTTTGCTGCTGCGACACCCGCGGGAGCATCTTCGATTACACAACACAGCGGATTGGGGACACCTACTCCCTGAGCCGCCAATTGAAAGACCTGTGGGTTTGGTTTTCCCTTGGTAACATCATTGCCTGTAATGACGGTGGAGAGACAACTACGAATACCGAGGCGATCGATTACGAACTCTACATTTTCACGTGGTCCAGAAGAGGCGACCGCGATCTGAAAGCCTGATTTATAGAGATGGGAGATCAGCTCCTGGCCTCCCTCCATCGCAGGGAATTTTTTATCGAGAATGTCACGGAACGCCGTTTCTTTTTCCTCGTCAAGTTCGGCGACTTGCTCTTCGGTCCATTCGGACGCCCCTTCCCACTGTTCTCGGATCAGTTCCCGGCTGGTTCGGCCAAATCCAGCGACGAAGTCTGCTTCGGTATATGTACGCCCCCGTTTTCCGGCGACGACTTGCCAGCTTTCAAAATGAGCTTCGTAGGAGTCGATCAGGACACCATCCATATCAAACAGAACAGCCAGTTGTTCTCCAGTAGTCGTCATGCAGGGGGCTTTCTTTGGGGAATCAATAACAAGACTTGGAAATCAGGTCGGAGGGAATCATAAGGAAGTGTACGAGAAAGTGTAAGCAAATGAATCCTTTCTATTCTTCTTAAAGTTCCCTTCTTCTCTTTAAGAGACATTTCTCCGCTCGTCACAAGCTCTGTTTTCGACTGGTCTTGCGAGAAAAGCCGGTTTTTCGGTAAAAATAGGCCCCTTTGGAAAACCTGGGTTCAGGTCTTTCTGCGCTTTCTCTCCCCCAACGATCCCGAGAGGCAAGGATGCCATGTTCGGACGCCACGAACTAAAATTGTTTTTTTCCCGACAACTGAGAAGACTGCTTGAGATTGTTCTGCACTCGTTGTCGTTTCGCCTGTTTTTGCTCGGCTTTTTGCTGGGGCCGATCGCGTTGGCGATTTTTCATCACCATCAGGCGACGGTGGGCCAACTACTCCCTGCGCGAACGGGGGGATTGATCGCTATCGCACTGGCACTCGCCTGGGCTGCCAGCCGGGGTTTTCTTCCGATCACTTTTCCACGCCGTGGTTGGTTACAACGCGTTATTCCCGTCTGGATTCAAGCGACTTTGGGGCTTGTATTATGGGTTGTGTTGTTACCTTACATTACGGGTTTACACGAACTGATTTTGAAGCAGTTCTCCAGCAAGTCATTGCAAAGTTCGAGTATTCAGACAGTCTATTACTCGATTGTCGGTCTCGTTTCACTTGGATTCCCCGCCTACTGGTTGGTTCGTGCGGCAGATGCTTTGTCGGGCGATCTCGTTCGAACTGAAGTGAACGAACATGGGCGAGTGCAATATCAACGGTATTTATTACGCTACGGAACTGGGCTCGTTTCCGGAATTGTGTTCACCTCCTTACTGTTTGCTCCCTTGTTAGGATTGCAGATTGTTGCCTGGTGCAGTGCAACGCTAATCGTTGTGGTTTGTATTGAACGACTTGTTCAGGGGGGAGCAGTCCAGAGCCTTCAGTCTCCGTTTCGCTTCCGGGCGCTGCTGCAGGATGAACGATCTCCCTGGACAGAGAAGATCTGGCAGATGGCCGTCTGGGCGTCATTGGGTGGGATGATTTTTTTACTGCAGCGGATGTTTTCCCAATATATGCCCGGCACAATTTATGTGGCGTCATTTGTCTGGATCGGTTTTGCGATTGGCTTCCTGTGGGGAGTTCAATTCATCGCGACTCGACAGGGAGATACGCATCAAGCTCAGGAGAAAGTCGCTTCCCTGTTATTACTCACGCTCGTTGGGGCTTCTGCCTGGAGTGTGCTTTGGATGTTGGCCAGTGACGGATTGATCGCAGGAAGTTTGTGGATCAGTGCCTACTGGTCGCAGGCCTGGTTGATTACGCTGGTCCGACTCTGCTGTATCGTGCTGGCTGTTGCTCCTTTGGGACTGACGGCGGTTTGTACGTTACTCACCTCTCAACAGGCAGCTTCGATCAATCTCATTTCCTGTTGCCGGTGGCATCGAATAGGTGGGCTGGTTGTGGGATGCATCGCCGTACAATGGCTACTTACAGAAGGAATCACCTACGTCACGCTAGTGACAGCCTGCCAGTGGATGTTGCTGAGTCTCGCTGGGCTCAAATGGGCGCAGACCTGGAAATTCAGTTACAGTAAACCGGTGGTGGTTGGTTTATGTGCATCGGTTCTTTTGGTCTTGGCTGCTCCCTTGGCGGATCGGATGTTTGATTCCGGTCGGACTGCAAAATATCTTTTTTCGAGCGATGTGTACGCAGCCTATCGGACTGGAACGGATCAGCAGGAATTGGGAGTGTTGAACGATAGTCGCCTGCTCAAACAATTCGAGGGGGAATCAGCGACGTACACCGTCTGGAGTCAGAACGGGTTGCAACAAGTGATTCGAGCCGATGGCTTGCCACAGGGAATCAGCAGTCTCGATTCACGCATTATTCCTGAACAAACCGCAGAAATTTTGTTAACCGTCTTTCCGCTCAGTTTGCATCGGACTCCGCATCAAGTGATGTTACTGGGCGCTCCCTCTGGTGTGGCCGTGAAAAGTTGCTTGCAGTTTCCGGTACAGCAGTTGACCTGTGTCGAACCGGAAAAAGTCCTGCTTGATCTGTCGCGAGAATCCTCCTGGAAAATGCAGTCACCGGAAGAAGATGTTCGATTTGCCGTTCAGGATCTTCCGCCTCAATTGGCTCTTGAAAAAACAGAACCGCAGGATGTGATCATCTCGAATCCTCCGATCTCTCTATTAGGACGCTCGACCAGCTATTTTACATTGGAGTTCTACCAGGCCGCGGCGGGCGCTCTCAATGAAGAGGGTATTTTCTGTCAACGGTTTCAGCACTTTGATTACGGTTCGCAACCGTTATGTGATATTGTTGCGACGCTCCGGTCAGCATTTCGTTCGGTCTGTACGATCCAATCAGCCCAAGGGGAAGTTTTGTTGATCGGTTCGAACTCGGAGGCCGGTGTTGATCGAGATGGGTTTCTCAGCCGCTTGCGAAAACCTCATTCCCGTCAGGCCTTAGCGAGCCTTGGCTGGGACTGGGCGGTGCCGCTTGAGATTTTTCAGATTGACGACGAGGCTTGGACCGAGATCCTCGAACAACAACCAGGTCGGATCAATACGGCTGCCAATGGTCGCCTGGCCTATACTTTGCCGCATGAAATGTTGCGGTGGGGTAACAAGGTGCAGGAATTGCAATCATTAACATTGCCTCATTCGGATACTGTTTATGCCTGGGTGGAGGATGAAGACAACGATCACCAGGTCAGCCATCGGTTTAAAGAACTCAAGTCGATGCGCGAACTCCAAGTCACTTCCAATGGAAAATACTGGACTTATCGACCCGTCGTGAGAAATCAGGTTCAGCAGAAACCTCGTACCGTGATTCAACAGGTTAAAGGAGAAGGGCAACAGGAACGTTTGCATGAAGAAGATCGCCGTCGACTGGAGTATTTCAAGTCGTTGGGAAGTGCGTTTCAATCACACGAACTTACCGTTGAACAACTGGTGGAAGTAGAACAATTCTCACAACCTTACGATCCACTGGTGACCTATTTCTCTCACATGGAATTGGCGGCTCTTTGCAAACGGGAACCTGAGAAGTTCAGTGGGGAAGAACTACGACACTTGTTATACACCGTTTTCTATGGCGCGAGTCAGGATCGCTCGATCAAAAACATTGCCCGGGCGACAACCTTGTTGGTCGAATATCCGGAAGTCATCAACGATGAACCCCGCCGGGCAGATTTGTTGAATGCCATGCTGCAAATGATGAAATCTCGCTGGATGTTACGCGGTCAGATGCCGGTCGGTTCGCTCGGTCTCTCTCAAAAAGATGTAACCGATTCTCTGGAAGCGATTGAATTAACCTTCGCAGAGTTTGACAAGTTTGCGGCCCATCCAGAATTAAAAGATTACCCGTGGGAGGATCGCCAGCATCATATCGAGCGTTTCCTGGTTAGTCCGCTACGGACCTACCGTAGCCAGCTCTCCATCGCTCAGGCCAAACGGGAGCACGACCGCGAAACGAATGAAGCTCAAGACGCGAACGACACATTACAGCAGGAAGTCAAAGCAGACGAAGCCCGACAGGCCCAGGAAAAAACGAACCCACTCAGTAATGCTGTGTTTGAAGTTCCCGGGTTTTGAACCGAAATTACAGAGATGGGTAGCCCAGACAATCACGAAGTGTTGTCTGGGTGCCGAAGGCACAAGCGGTAATATTTCTAAATTGACAGGTGCTTATTTTATAATTGAGGCTAACAGAAGACTAGCAAAGCTTCCATTGTCTTCAATACCCGCGCATTGCTACGCAACCCAGACAACACTTCGTGATTGTCTGGGCTACTCGACCGGGCTAGATGCTTGAATAGAAAAGAATTAAGCTGGAGAGAACGACTCTCCAGCTTTTCTTTTGGGATGAGGGTGCCATGACTGAGGAAGAGGCAATCGAACTGGCCAAACAGGTTATACTAGAACGTGGTGTAACGGGGGTCACTTGCGTGGGAGCTACCCTTTATCATCTGGTGACTCGACCAGAGGGCAGGTTCATCATTACCACCAACAAGAAAGAAGGCATCAGAGAGTATCCAGCGAGTCGAACTGGCTTATCTAATGAGGAGATGGATGAAATCCTTCCCAACAATGAGTGGGTCTGTAGTTTTCGCCATAAGGAGGAACGGCCACCGATCGGAAAGGATGGTGATGTAGAATACATCGAGTGTGTTTCTTACTATGGATTGATTGTGTATATCAATAACGATACGGGGGAATACCATGTGATATAAGGGCGGATGGATTCCCCTCGCCCTGTTTGCGACGGCTCAATGATTGAGTAGAATTATGGATGTGTAGTGTGAGTTTTTTGCTCAGCCATGGCACACGTCAAAGTTTACTAGCGTTCTCTTGAATTGAAATCACTCCCATGTCCAAATTTGCGGTCATATTACCGGCGGCGGGGCAAAGTTCCCGGTGTCGAGTGAAACGGATGAAGAAACCGTTTGCCGAACTCAAAAAACGGGCGGTCTGGGTGCGGGCGGCGGAGTTGTTCGTCAACCGGGAGGACGTCGCACAGACGATCATTGTCATCTCGCCTGAGGACAAGGAATGGTTTAAGGAAAAATTCCGTCCGAACCTGGCTTTCATGGATATCCAGATTGTGGATGGTGGTACCGAACGGGCCGATTCGATTCAGAATGCCCTGGCCCATGTGAAACCGGATATTGAATTTGTCGCTGTGCACGACGCGGCCCGACCGTTAATGGTGGAGGAGTGGGTCGATGATGTCTTTAAGATGGCGATTAAAACGGGAGCGGCGATGCCGGCCGTCGCGGTGACCAGTACTGTAAAACGGGTGAACGATCAGAACGAGATCGTCGAAACCGTCCCTCGAGAAAAATTATGGCTCGCCCAGACTCCTCAAGTGTTCCGGCGAGAGCTACTCCTCGAAGCATACGCGAAGCGGAATGGATTGGTGGCGACGGATGATGCTCAATTGGTTGAATCAATTGGCCATAAAGTGACGATTGTGGAAGGCTCGCCGATGAACATCAAAATCACTACAAATGATGATTTCAAAATGGCGACCGCGCTCCTTGATGCTCTGCCGAAAAAAGATCCGCTGCGGGCATTGCACCCGTTCAAAGATGATCCAGATGATATCTGGCGATAAAGGGAAAGCCGAATTATGACTCCCTTCCGCATCGCCTGTCCTCTATGCAAGAAACGATTGACGATCAGTAAACCCGAACTGGTCGGCAAACGGGTGAAGTGCCCTCAATGCAAAAATCCGCTGGTGCTCACTCCGCCTCCAGAAAAGAAACCACCCACGGTTCCTGATTCTCCTCCAGAATCTGTGGAGCCTACCATTACGGAACCGGAACCCATCCTGCCGCAGCTTGATATCCCCGAGGATGATGTGTTGGCGAAAGCTCGCCGCCGCCGCAAGCAGCGAAAGAGTGGAGGGGGAGCAAAATGGGTGGTGATCAGTTTATTTTCTCTCCTCTCGCTGGGAGCCATAGGAGGGTATGTGTATGTCACCACGGATAAAACCGCTCCTCAACCGGTAATCCCGACCAGCCGTTCCCCACAAACGCCTCCTGCAAAGAGTGAAGGTAATTCTCAAACTAAATCCGCGCCTGGTATGGCCAAAATAGAACGTGGCGAACCATACACATTCGATTATGTTCCCACGGGGGCTAGACTCGTTTTTCATTGGCGACCGGCGTCGTTACGGAATTCGGATGAGTTATGGCAATGCTCCGGCGAACTTCTTCCCTGGTTAGACGAGCAGTTAGTGAAATTCACCGGTATCGATTCCCAAAATCTTGATCAGGCGGTCTGTTATTTGATTCCAGGACCGCGCGGGACTCCTCCTTTATTTGTCTTCAAGATTCAACCACTTGAAGCGTTTAATTTACAGGAGTGGACGAATACACAAACCGCCTCTCCTGAACGCGTAGGAGGATATCAACTCTATGAGTTGGGAGAACAGCGAATACTCTGGCTTGATGAACGGAATGGTTTGTCAGTTCATCAATCGCTAGTTGAAGAAGCGGTGTCTACGGAAACAAATCCGCTACCGATGACTGCGGCGCTGGATCAGCTCATCACCTTGTCAGATCGGGATGCGGAGTTCTCGCTTCTATTTGATTTGAAATCGATTGAGTTGGGATTAATCGACTGGTTTGAGGAAGACAAACAGGCCGTAATCAAACCGTTTCTCGGTTGGTGGGGTAAGGAGACGGAGGCTGTCCTTTGGGAATTGAAAATGGACAACAACCAAATTCACTCCCGAATGGAGATTCAGGCGACGCCGTTTATCTCAACGAGCAAACTGGAACAACATTGGAAAACCAACTTCGATCAACTGGGTAAATTTACCTGGGAGGATTTACGAGATCGGGCCTTACACTCTGTTGGAGCACAAACGATCCTCGCACGATTTCCAGCGATGTTACAATTGGCGAGTCGGTTTACGGCAGTGCAAGTCGACCGAAAACGGGTCACGGTTCAAACGACTTTGTCTGAACGAGCCGCTCCCAATTTATCTCTGGCCAGTTGGCTTTATTGGCGAGAGCGAATGTTGCCGGAGTCGTTCCTGGCATCCTCTCCAGCCGTGGCAACTGCAAACGGACCGAAAACAGTCGCCGAGCGTCTGCAATCAACGTTATTTGTCGATTTTCGATTAACACCACTGCAAGAGGCGATTGAGCAAATTGGCGGGGAAATTCAGGTTTCTTTCCAGATTGATGGGGATGCACTCAAAAATGAGGGCTATACGCAGAACATGCAACAGAACTACAATCTAGGAGAGGTGACCGCGGAAACGACGCTTAAACATTTGCTCGAACAGTATCCGAAAATGGTACTGGTCTTAAAAGAAAATGAGAATCAGGCGGTCATCACGACACAAGCGGCAGCAGAGGCACAGCAGTTAGTTCCCTACACATTCCCGGTTGAAAAGCCGTCAGCAGAAAAACCTTAACGGATCAATGTCTAAAACGTTCCCGACTTATACATTTCATTGTCCCCACTGTCAGACTCAGTTGCGGGTGCGGGAACGTCGTTTCGTGAACCGGGAAATCCAATGTCCCGCTTGTGAAACGGAATTGTTAGTGCGGTTGAATAAAGCGTATCAAATCGAAGTTGAGGAACGAGGAACTGCTCAAAGTGAAGATGTTGAAGCGGAATTAACCGAAAAGAAACCACTCAATCTGAACCCCGTTTACTGGGGTGTCACCTGTCTGTTATTGGCATTGATCAGTTATGTTTACATCGTTCGACCACAGTTGGGAGAGGAGCCGGTCACCGATCATGTTGCAGATCAGGTTGATGAAAGCCCTGTTCCCGATCCAGTAGAACAGCAACTACCGACAATCGAAACTGCAGAGAATAATTCGGGAAAAACGGCTGTCGAGCCTGGGGTGGAGATCGAAGCAAAACGGGAGCCCGTTCAGGCTCCGCGACCGGCTTGGGTCCCCCGCGGACTACCTCCCACGTTGGCCGAACGGCCTGCTCCTGAGCCGATCCCTATCCCTGAAAAATGGGAAGCGTTAATGCAGGTGAAATTGACTCGCTATGAAGTACCCGGTCTCGAACGTTCCAAAGTCGTCGAAGAGTTGGAGATGCTAGCCGGGACGACGTTCATCTATCAAGATGAAGACGCCCGTGCCCGCCTGGAAATGGAACCGACTGAAGTGACGCTGGATTTGCAAGCGACTGGCTTTGCGGAGATGCTGGCCAAAACATTGGAGCCCGTCGGGCTGACTTTTAAATTGACTGAGGATCAAATTGTGATTTACTCAGTCGAAACTGAGGAAACGCGAGAAGCGGCCTTGCCTTAGGTCCAGTTTTAATGTTTCTGGCCTTCTTTACGATCAATGAACTAACGGGAAGCGATTGAGTTGTGAAACCTGATGATGAGGTCTGCCTCTGCTTTCATATCACTCGACGGAAGATCGAGAACTACATCCGCATATATCAGCCGAAAGTCCCCAGTCAAATCAGTGAATGCGGTGGAGCGGGATCCGGGTGTGGTTGGTGTATTCCGTTTCTAAAACGGTACTTCAAACAAGCCCAGGCCGATCAGCAGGTAGAAGAAATGACCGCTGAAGAATACGCTCAAGCACGGGGCACCTATATCAAAGCAGGCAAGGGGACTCCTCCTCCCGGAGCGACGCCACCGCCAGAAGTGAATTCCTAATATGCCAGTTTGATACTGATGAACGCTTCTTCATGTTAAGACTCCCGCATTTAGTGCAGATCGATTAAAATTGATTGTCTGCAGCACGGAATAGGGAACTGACATAGAAACGAAACCAAATGAGTGACGAGACGATCATCTCTATTGAAAAGGTGAGCAAGACGTTCGTCATGGGTGACGTGCAGGTACCAGTTCTGCATGAGATAAACCTGGAGATTAAAGAGGGGGATTTCGTCGTCATCGTCGGGCCGTCCGGTTCGGGGAAAAGTACATTATTGAATTTGATTGGTGGGCTCGATCGGCCAACGAGCGGGGTGATCTGGTTTGATCAGCCCGATCAGGAAATCAGCCGCTTCAGTGATACTCAATTGACCGCCTATCGTCGGGAACATGTTGGGTTTGTCTTTCAATTTTATAATTTAGTGCCGACATTAACAGCGACAGAAAATGTGCAGGTTGCCAGTGAACTGAACAAGGAAGGGATGGATCCGCAGGAGGCCCTCAAACTGGTGGGTCTCGAACATCGGGTTGAACACTTTCCTTCGCAAATGTCCGGAGGAGAACAGCAACGGGTCGCTATAGCTCGGGCGATTGCCAAGAATCCCCGGTTACTTTTATGCGATGAACCAACGGGGGCGCTGGATCTCACGACAGGACGCAGCATCCTGGGAGTGTTGCACAAGCTGAATCAGGAACTTGGCAAGACGATTATTCTCATCACTCATAATTCTGCGATTGCTGCGATGGGGACGCGGTGTGTCCATCTTGGTTCTGGGACGATCGCCACGATGGAAGAGAACACCCATCCCGTTTCACCGGAGGAAATTACCTGGTGAAACCACTCAACAGAAAACTGGTTCGTGAATTGCGTTCCTCCAAGGGGATGTTGGCGGCGATCATTGGAATTATCGCGGCAGGTGTCCTGTTTTTCGTGGGCATG
>JAGQQC010000269.1 GCA_020426395.1 Planctomycetaceae bacterium | reverse complement strand
TGCTGGTTTGACTCTCGAAAATTAACCGGAGACGATACACGGTTTCGCACCGTTGTTTGCACGAATGAATTTGCAACTCAGAATTGACATCCATGAAAGTCCAACAGTTTCTCGAACATCACGGCCTCCAGGAGAACCCGTTTGCAGAGGAAGATGCGCAGTCGGATCATATCTTCCAGCGGTTCTGCCTGTCGGCCACTCATCATCCTGCGTGGAATAAAATCTACGGCAACCCCGAACACCCTTCGACCTCGGTCAAATAAAAAAAAAAAGGGGCCGGCAAGACGGCGCTGCGGTTGCAGATTGTCGAAGAACTGCAGAAGTGGAATGAAGAACATCCTGAGGAAAAAGTTTTCATTCTGGAATACGACAACTTCAATCCGTACCTCGATACCTTCCGTGATCGATTACATGGCCGGAAACGCAGACCGGAACGGGTTATCTCCTACTGGCGATTGTGGGATCACATGGACGGGATTCTCTCCATTGGTGTCAATCATTTGCTGAATACGATCACGGGCACTCGACGTTCTGATTCCGAAGTGATGCAAACTTTCGATCAGGAAAAGCTGTCTCGACTGTCCCGTTTAGAGCGACGAGATCTGTTATTGCTCGCCAGTTTCTATAACCATTCGCACGATCAACCTTACAAAACACGCTGGCATCAACTTCGTAAGCAATTAAAATTCTCCTGCTGGAAGGCGTCGCTCGATTGGGGAATTGCACTCCTGTTGACCATCATTACGGTTGCCGCTCTCTTCTGGTACGGGGTTCAAAAGCTGACTTACTGGTGGTGGGTTGGTTTAGGAGTCATGCTGCTCATCTTCTGGTTTCCCTGGTTGTGGCGACAGCTCAGCCTGTGGTGGCGATGCTGGCGGATTTCACGACAGATCAGGATTTTCGATCACTCTCCTAACCTACTGCGAAAAGTTCTTTCCTGCTTCACGCGGGATGATATCCAGGGGCAGCCGATGCCCCATAAAGATCGAAGTGACGATCGCTACGAACTGTTACGAAAGTTTCAGGCGATATTGAAGACACTCGGGTTCAACAGCATCGTCATTTTGGTCGATCGGATGGATGAACCGCATTTGATCAATGGGAATGCCGAGCGAATTCGCGATCTGCTATGGCCGATGTTCGATAACAAGTTCCTGAAGCATCCAGGTCTTGGATTCAAAATGCTGCTGCCGGCGGAAGTTGTCTATTACCTGAATCGGGAAAAAGACGAATTTTACGAACGCTCGCGTCTCGATAAGCAGAACTTGATTATGTCGCTGGAGTGGACTGGGGAATCGCTGTTTGATGTGGCCAATGACCGCATTCGGGCTTGTGCTTCGGATTCGAGCGGGCCGGTTTCGACATTGAAGATTTCGGACTGGTTCAAGGAGGATGTCAGCCGTGAAGAACTGATCCGCATGTTTGCCCAGTTGCGGGTACCGCGGCATCTCTTCAAATTCCTGCATCGGTTGCTTGTGGAACATTGCCAGCGATACACTGATGACAGCCCAGAGTGGAAAATTAATCACGAAGAGCTTAACACCGCATTTATGCTCTATCAGCGAGAACAGAAAGCGGTCGAAGCATCAGGTCGTTAATTCTGTTTGAATGCTGCTCCGAAACCCTTCCTCTTTTTTTTTGGAAAAAACAGATGTCGAACGAGGATTCACCCTTTTTTTCCCGCCGGACGTTGTTAACAACAGGAGGTGCGTTTGTGGCCGGTTCGTTACTACCAGGCAACTCACCAGCAGAGGCGGCTGAGAAAGCGAAATCGGCTCCCTCAGTAAACGATTTTCGTTACTGCCTCAATACGAGTACGATCCGCGAACAGAAAATCGGAATCGAACGGGAAATCGAACTTGCGGGCAACTTGGGCTACAACGGCATCGAACCCTGGATTCGTGAACTCGATCAGTATGAAGCGGAAGGTGGCTCCTTAAAGGATCTCCGCAAACGGATCGAGGATGCTGGATTAACGGTCGACAGTGCCATCGGGTTCGCTCGTTGGATTGTCGATGACGAAGCGGAACGAAAAGCAGGGCTGGAACAGTTGAAGGTTGATCTCGACAAGCTACAACAGATTGGTGGTACTCGTATTGCCGCCCCTCCCACCGGTGCGACCAATGGCCCAGCCCTGGATCTCTGGAAGGCAGCCGAACGTTACCGGGCTATTCTTGAGATCGGTGAGCAATTTGGAATCATCCCGCAGTTGGAAGTCTGGGGGTTCTCAGAAAATCTTTCCCGTGTCGGCGAATCAACTTTCGTGGCAATGGAATCGGGCCATCCCGCCGCCTGCTTGCTCCCAGATGTTTATCACATCTACAAGGGAGGCTCCGACTTCAACACACTGCACATGTTGGGGAGCAAATCTGTACATGTCTTCCACTTGAACGATTACCCTGCCGATCCACCCCGAGATTCGATCAGTGATAAAGACCGTGTGTTCCCCGGTGACGGAGTCGCTCCACTCGGGTCCATCTTCCGAAACCTGCACGAAGTCGGTTTCCGCGGTACTTTCTCACTGGAACTTTTCAATCCAACGTACTGGGAACGGGATCCTGAAGAGGTTGCCCGTGACGGACTGGAGAAAATGAAAGCATCCGTGCAGAAAGCGTTTGAGGCTTAGTGACTTGCTGGCAATAGTTCAAATAATGCTTCGCATAAATTTTAGATCAATGTCAGTCTGAACGAGGCACTCCTCGGTGGATAAGTCCTTAAAGGAGCCTCCCCCTTTGTATTCGCTGTGCATGGAGTAGGTTCCGCTGAAATTGAGGGCTTTCATCACTTCCATGAACCTGGGCATGGGGGTGATTCCGTCGGCCACTGGACAATTGAAGTCATTCCATTCCAGTTGTCCCTGTTTATCCCGGCCTTTCGATTTGAACTGGAAGTTCTTGATCGAACATAATTCGATCCAAGGGGCGAGTAAGTCAAGGCCCTGTCGCCAGCCATCTTTGCCTCCTTCGAGAGTCATGTGCAGGGAGTCGACATAGGCACCGATGTGGCTGGGATCAAAATCCCGCAGTAATTCGTAAAGCATGAATCCGTCGGACGGAATGCTCGTTCCGGAGTGGATGTGCACGCAGGGGAGGACGTTGTAACGAGCACAAAGTTGTCCCACGCTGTTCAGCTTTAGTTTGACCCGGTCCATCTGTTGCTTCAAATTGCCAAACCCAGTGTATTTGTAATAGCCCAGTTTGATTCGTCGAACACCGATTGCTTCTGCGGCGGCGAGAACTTCTTCCGCGCGGGCATCGGGTTCTGTGATGTCCGTGGTGAGAAACAAAATTTCGAGTCCAGCATCACTGGCTGCGCGGGCGGCTTGCTTTAGTTCCTGGTGAACGTTTTGCTTATCCGGATTGATATGCCCATTTTTGCGGACAGTCAAGTCAAGCCCATCCAGGCCAATTGCCTTGAATCGCTGACAGACCTCTGGAATTGACCAGTCCTGGAACGATTTTGTAAAGCAGGCGAATTTCGGTTTCGCCTGAGACGTTTCGGCGGCCTTCACGCTAGAAAATTGGGTCAGTGCCGTGGCGGCACTGGCCGCAAGAGTGCTCGCCAGTAACTGACGTCTCGAAAGCGAATCATTCATAGGTTGGCTATCCGTTGGTCGAGAATGAAGATCGTCAATATGGGCGCGCTGGTAATCAGCGCGCTCATAATAAATAAGGCTAGAAGCCGGAATCCCAGAGCAGGACACGATATCCTCCGCGCGCGAATGGGTTAGAGCCCATTGTTCAGCGCGCGAAGGGTTTCGTTCGTCAGGCTCCTCCCGCGGGTTTACCAACCCGCTCCTTTGGTCGACGTCTGTAGCCGCAGCAAATGCGAATCGGCGGTGATGTAAAGAACCGATCCGTCATTGCCCCATCCGCAATTGGCGGTTGGCACTCCCGTTTCAATCATGCCGATTAATGTCGCATCAGGTGAGAAGATAAGGACCCCGCCAGGACCAGTTGCGAACAAGTTTCCTTTCGCGTCGACTTTCATCCCATCTGGGAGCCCCGGTTTCTTGCCGACGTCATTGGTCACGTCGTAAAAGAGTTTACTTTCACCCAGGGTTCCATCGTCGTGAACTGGGAACTCTTTCCAGATCGCGGCATCGGGATCAGACTGAGCGACATACAGCTTGGATTCATCGGGGGAAAAGGCGAGACCGTTTGGACGAGTCATCTCATCGGTTAAGAGAGTCAATGTTCCATCCGGGGAGAGACGGTAAACGCCGCAGAAGTCGAGTTCTCGTCGAGGATCATCGGCCCGATTCGGGAGACCGTAGATTGGGTCAGTGAAATAAATGTCCCCGTTCGATTTCATCACGAGGTCGTTCGGGCTATTGAGCCGTTTGCCCATGTAGTTGTCAATCAAGGTTCGCTTTCCGCCCCCTTTGGTCAACACCGAGACCCGGCGATCACCATGTTCACAGGAGAGTAAACGCCCTTCTTTATCCAGCGTTAATCCATTGGAGCCCGGTTCCAGGCCGTAGTAATCATGACCGGTGTAGCCGGAGGGATTCAGGAAGACCGAAATCCCCTCCCCTTCTTTCCATTTCATGACGGAGTTTCGGGGAATGTCGGAGAAGAGGAGATACCTCCCGTCAGCAATCCAGACGGGTCCTTCCGCCCAGGTAAAACCGGAGGCCAGTTTTTCGGCCTGGGCATCGGGAGGAATAATTTCATCCAAACGATCATCCAGTCGGATAATCTTGCCAAACCCATCAGCAGCGTTTGCAGTCATCGTTAACAGAACTCCACAGACAAGCCAGCCAAAGCAAAGGCTGAGCCACCAAGCGCGATTGTTTTTCATGTTGATTCCATCCCGGACAAGACTTGAGGAATGATCGCCCTGATCAGGCGAGGTTAAGTCGATCACTCCATCGTACGGAATCAAGGTAATAACGCAAGTCGCTGGGTCTCTTGGAGGAAAAGTCGTTTCGTACTCGTTAATCAACAGGGTTATAAGAAGTGCTCAGAATTCGGCCTGGATTTGGGTGCGATAAAGCATTCCGTCATCACCGACGAAGATGTCATTCGGTGAATTTTGCAACGGACTATCGACGAGTCTCGTGGCGTCGAATGTTAATTTCAGCCGGGTGTCTTCGAGAGGATAGTAGTTGCAGCCGATGGTTGCTTCGGTTCCGTCTCCGTAAAAACCGTTTACTTCTGACCAACGCAGGTTGATGTCGAACTTGCGGGGAATCAGAAAATAGCCCCCCTCCACAAAGAATCCATGTTGGAACAAATCAGAAACGGGAAGTGGACCATTTCCCTTCAGTTGTTCCAACCAGCGAAAATAAACCTCTGCCCCGAGACTCCACCCACGCCATTTAATGCCTGCATCGACGCTATAAAAATAGACATCCAGATCGGAAACGGTCACTCCAGGAGCCAGTGCTCCGGTTTGTGTTAAAAGTGTTCCATCCGTTAATCGAAGCAAGCTGGTCTCGCTAGTAGGAACACCAACCTGACTTCCAGAAAAAGGAGAATAGACGAACGAGTGTCCGATCCGGACGAGTGGCTCCGGGCTATGATCGAAATCGACAACTTGCAGACCGAACTCCCCCAGCGGGTCAATATAGAATGTTCCCGCAAAACTGAGCCGGTCATCAATGTTGGCATCATTGAAGTTCGATGTCTGGTAACCGTTGCCGATCATGATTTCATAGAAGGAGTCATGTGGTAAGTCGCCGAGAAAATAAACTCCGACAGTTAAATCAGGTCGCAGAAAATCGGTCGCCATAGGGCGATCGGCAAGCCGGGTGCGGCGTGCACTTAAGATCCATTGGCGACTGGCGGGAACTTTCTTTTTCCCAAGATGGATTTTGAAAGAGTCATCAAACTCCCAGCCCCAGTGATACAGGAAAAAGTCGAGCTGATGTTGACCATCGGTATCGCCATCGATTTGAAGAAAATAAACGAGTCGTTTATCGAGTGCATGTCCAGATGCGGTTAATCGAGCCCGTTCAATATCCAGGCTGTTACGGTCGTGAACGGACCGGGTCACACCCGCGTTATCGGTCCAGGAATCGATATATGCATTGAAATTCTGATAGCGCACCTGTCCCCAGGCATTTAATTTCAGTGAGAAGGGAGTTTCTCCCGGTACATCCTGCAGAAAATTGAGACCCCCGTCGTATTCAATTTCAAACCCCGGTGGGTCGGAGGGCTTCTCTTCTTTTTCAATAACGGGAACAGAATGTCCGAATGAAGCCGTCACAATTTGACTGCGCAATTGTTCCAGCTCACGGGATTGAAATTCGAGTTGTCGTTCCAGTTCATCGAATCGGGAGCCAACCGTTTTCAATTCGTCCGCGCGGATTGTTCCCGAGAAAGAGAGGTAAACAAAACCAATCAAGACCAGGATGAGTCTTTGTGTAAATATTGTGGGGAGGAAGCGGGGCACCACGCTGTT
>JAGQQC010000268.1 GCA_020426395.1 Planctomycetaceae bacterium | reverse complement strand
TCAACCGATGGTGATCGCCCAGCGACTTTGTCCAAACGCCGTTTATCTCCGTCCCCGCCATCAACATTATGCAAGCATCTCCCGCCAAATTCGGGAGATCATGGAAAGTTACACCCCCCTGGTAGAACCTCTTTCTCTGGATGAAGCGTTCCTCGACGTGACAGGTTCTGAAAAACTGTTCGGCAGTTCGATTGAAATCGGGCGTCAAATCAAAGAGCGGATTCGGAAAGAAGTCGATCTGATCGCTTCGGTCGGAGTGGCACCAAATAAGTATCTCGCCAAAATCGCAAGCGATTTGAATAAACCAGATGGATTTTGTGTGGTTGACCCGGCACGAGTCCAGGAGTTTCTCGATCCGCTCGCCGTCAGCCGATTGTGGGGTGTGGGGAAGGTTTCCCAGGGAACGTTCAAACAACTCGGCATCATAACCATCGGTGAACTACGGCAGGTTCCCGACAGTTATATGAAACGAAAGTTCGGCAAGTTTGGTGAGCACCTGTGGCGTCTCGCACACGGAATTGATGAGCGTCGGGTCGAACCTGACCATCAGGCAAAATCGATCTCTCATGAGACTACGTTTGCCACCGACGTAAGTGATCATGAGGTTCTGAAAATCTGGTTAATGGAACAGACTGAACAGGTCGCCCGCCGGTTACGGAGAAACGAATTATTCGGCAAGACCGTGAATTTGAAGATTCGCTTTTCTGACTTCCAGACGTTTACTCGCGCCCGTTCTCTTTCACACAGCACTCAAACGACCCAGGAAATCTGGGAGGCCGCAGTGGAATTACTCGAAGAAAAAGCGCCACGGAGATCACTGCCGGTACGATTACTCGGTGTAGGTGTAAGTCATCTACGCGAAGACTCCGAGCGTCA
The DNA here is from genome assembly GCA_020426395.1 of Planctomycetaceae bacterium. GTDB lineage: Bacteria > Planctomycetota > Planctomycetia > Planctomycetales > Planctomycetaceae > Polystyrenella. The sequence continues at coordinate 5,570 of JAGQQC010000268.1, read as the reverse complement.
ATTGCAACTGTTTGGCAAAGATGATCACGAAAAATTGAATCGACTGGACCAGACAACGGACGCGATTCGCGATCGATTTGGCACCACGGCCGTTCAACGAGGCTTGAGACTGGAACTTCCCGCTCATCGTACTGAGACAAAGAAGAAAGAAAGCGACTGATATGCAGAGCTTGAGTACAAGCATCGTGATTGAAGCCCCTCCTGAAGAAGTCTTTTCAAAAGGATCGGACTTGGAACACTGTGAGGAGTGGATCAGTGGGATTTTGAAAGCGGAGGTATTGACCGAAGGCCCCATCGGAGTTGGCACGCGTTGGAAAGAGACGCGCATGATGTTCGGCAAGGAGGCGGAAGAAACGATGGAGATCGTGGAATTCGAAACTCCGCATTATTACGTCGCAAGCGCTTACAACTGCGGAACGCATTACCGCACCAAAATCAGTTTTGAACCCGCTGAAAACGGAACAGAAGTCACGTCGACCTTCACAGGCACTCCGGACACTTTTATGGGTCGAATCTTGAACTGGCTTTTCGGCTGGATGGCAAAAGGAACTGTTCTGAAAATGATGCGACAGGATCTGGAAGATTTGAAACGAGCAATCGAAGGCTGATCAGGAACGGTAAGCTATTTTTGCGATTCTGTCTGCTGGTCGCTTTCATCGCGCCGGTCTTCTCCGCTTCGTCGTTCCCGAGCGACGTGTATCTTCTTCTGACGACGTTCTTCGTTTTCGCGTTTCTCAAGCATCTGCTGCAATTCCGGAGGGATCGGTTCTTCATTATTCATGACGTAGTTCCTCCATAACGGGCTTCAGGTCGGCTTCCTGATAGAGCGGACGAACATTTTTACCCCGGAATAATTTGTCGGGTGTGGCCCATTCCATCGTCATGATTTCATCCCCTCCGATTTCGCCAGAAACTTGCTGAATGGGATGGTCCTGCCCCACTGTTTGAAAGGCGTGGTTCACCTCTTGTTCTGGATCAATCGGTTTGACAGCATACTTCAGGTTATCGACTCCAGCAGGTTCCAGACGTAGAGGTGTTTGTTCGAAAGAGTCGGTCGGCTTTGCTTGAGGTTGCCCCGTTACTTGAGAGAGCTCCGGATAATTCGGATAGATCACCGGCCCCGAATAGGGCTGCAAGCCATGCTTCTCTTGCACACTCGGAACGTAGTATTCAATCGGCTTTGGGTAAGGTTGCTTCAGGTCGTGATGAAGATGTTTCAATCTCTCCCAGTCGATCTTCCGGGGATCATGAATGGCATCCGGTAACTTCGCTTCCCATGGACGGTCCAAAGGCTGCAATTGCCCTTCGAGGAGTGGTGTCATCACCCGGTCTATTTCGACTTCATGCTCGCAATATTTGTCGTAAGTGTAAGGCAGGATATGAGGAGTTAACACGATGATAATCTCCGTTCGACGACGCTCTGTCCGGCGGCGTTGAAACAGGCGACCTACACCCCATAAATCTCCCAAGATCGGAATCTTGTTCTGAATGTCGTTATCTGTCTCTTTGATCAATCCGCCGATCACCATCCCTTCGCCACTGGCAACCATCACCGATGTTTCTACTTCCGTTGTTTCTTCTTCAGGCAGGCCAGTGAGGAGGTTGATCTGCCCTTCGGAAACTTCCGGTTTAACAACCATCATCACACGGCGATCATCACTAATTCTCGGCGTCACGCTCAGAACCACACCAACGTCCAGAAACTGTACGTTTTGCAAGGTACTCGTTTCCGTCGTGGTCGTGACGAGGTAACCGAGCTGACCCCCAATCTGAATGCGGGCCTCCTGCCCATTCAACACTAACAGTTTCGGATTCGCCAATGTCTTGGTATCAGTGGTTGTCTGTAGCGCCTCCAACAGCGCATCGAGATCGGTCCCGTCGATGCCGAACAAGAACGCCGGAGATGCGATCGGGCTTGCGAAGCCTTGTGTTTTGAAACTGATCTTCGCACCAGCCAATTCAGCCAAGGCAGTCAGATTGACACCATGCGACATCTCGTTCCGCAAATCCACTTCCAGAATTCGAGCTTCGATCATCACCTGTCGCGGTGGAACATCTGTCTGAGCAATGTAAGCGGCAATCCGGTCTACGTATTCTGGCAAATCTTCTACGATGATCGTTTCCTGTGTCCGGCGGGTATCATTCGATGCTGTTTCATTTTGAAATGATTTCCCGACTGGAGAAAGGAGTCCCTGCACTGTCTTATCGACATCAACCGCCGACAGAAAATTCAGATTGAATACTCGCAGAACTTTCCCATGTACCTGACTGGAAGATCCTGCGCCTCCGGAAATCGGACTGATAATGATGATCCCACTTTTCCGGATCCATGTATAACCGGTGCTGGCCAGAATCGCATTAAGGGCATCTTCCAAGGTAACACGATTGACGGTTACAGAAATACGCGTACCAACCTCACCCGAGGTGATGATGTTGACGCCCTGGTTCTCTGCAATCAGACTGAGCACGGTTCCGACGGGCGCGTCACGGACGATTAAGGAAATCAAGTCGTCTTCGTTCGTTATACGAACCGCATCCGACTGTGGTATTTCTTCGAGCGGTACTCGTGTCGGTTTGAAATTCGTAGGAGGAGCCACCAGTGGAGGTGGAACTGCCTGATCTGAATTTACCTGAAAATCTTCCGGCCTATTCTCTTCCGCCTCGAAGTTCACTCGCCTGAACCGACTCAGTTGATCGTGATCTTCGCGCCTTGGAAATGGATATGCTGGACGAGTCCCCTGAGTAGACATGTCCAGTTTGAACGGGCGTACTTCCAATGGAATTTCGGTAGACCGGTTTGGATTAGAATTGGAACTATGGCTGACTCTCGGTGAATTGAGTTCTATTTCGCTGGCTGGTCGGCCGGACACAGATTGATCGACTTCGCTTTCAGCAGATTTTGAATACTTCTGCTCGCTCGACCCGGTAGACGGAGTGATATCACTTTGCCGTACACCATATTTCTTTGTGGTTCCGGTGGTTGATTTCTCCCGTTTGAAGAAGTTCTTCACCTTATTGGTGAATGAGGGAGATGTCGAACCAGGTGAAGCAGAAGGAGTCTGTTCTCCCAATTGGGTCGTCTTGGGATATCGAGGAGACTCTGCAGTGTGCCCGGCTTTAATCAGCGCGCAATATATTCCTGCAACAAGAAGCACCACTAGCAAAGTTCGCGGTAGTCTCGTCTTTAGGTAGCGTGGGTCAAATTGTGCCAGACAACAGATCATAGAGGACCAGTCGTACAACGATACGCTGAGAAAATAAGTGCACTCAACTTCACATATCGGTAACGAAGAGGTCCGGATAATCGAATTTCTCGATATAATCCGTAGAATCAGACTGACCTGGACTGACCGTCTGCAAAAATTATTCGCAAAAGCTAAGTTCAATTAAAGTTCAAAGCCGATTTGCACACGTTCATCCGGTACTTAAACAGCCACCTTGAGCAATTTGAACTTTACTTCGCGCCCTAAGGAAAAACTCGCCCCTGGTGTCCCAGAACAACAAGCAGCAGAGACATTTATCCCAGGATAACATCAACCACGTCACGGGCAGCCTCTGGACGGCCAAGCTGTGACATCGACTGACGTGCATTATTGAGCAACTCGGGAGACCTGAGTAGTTCTTGTAATTGCTGGGCCAAAGGGTTGTTTTCCCGTGCGATGGAGACGGTGTTGTCACACTCCAGTTTACGATCTGGAATAATAACCGCAGCCCCATTAGATTCGTAGTAGCGTGCATTTGCCAACTGATGGTTGTGGGTTGCGTGGGGATAAGGAATCAGGATCGCCGGACAACCAATACAGGCCAGTTCGGCCAAGGTCGTTGCCCCCGCCCGACTGATGGCCAGGCTGGCTCCCCGATACAATTCTTCGGGGCGATCAAAAAATGCCGCAGTCGTGACATTCAACTTGAGTTGCTGGTACCTATTCTCTACTCGCTCCCGATCCAGTTCCCCTGTCTGATGAAATATCTCCCATTCTTTTAATTCGTGCTGAAGCTTCTCCATTGCCAAGAGAACGGCTGAATTAAGATTCCTGGCGCCTTGGCTTCCCCCCAGGATGATCAGTTTTTTCTTTTCTGACGTGTCCAGTGAATTCTCATTCGCCGCGCGGATTGATTCCCGAATCGGATTACCGGTAATAATTTGTTGGCACTTTTGGGAAAGCTTTCCTTTTGTCTGTGGATACGAGAGACATACCTGGCTCGCGCGGTAGCTATTCAACCAGGTTGCGCGACCAACGATGATGTTCTGCTCCAGAATCACCACACGGCATTTTTGCCGCCGAGCGAGAAGCACAAACGGAAAGCTGATAAAGCCTCCCAATCCGATGATAATAGCGGGGTGGAATTCCACTATTTCTTCCCGGGCAAACCGGCTGGCTTGCTTGAATCGTCGATATGATTGCACAGGGTGGCGATAGGGACTGGTTGTGGACTCAAGCTCACAGAAGCGATGTCGAAAGCGGGTCTGTGCAAGAATTTGTTTCTCAATCGGTCGGTTGGTTGTGGCAAAACAAATTTCAACATGGCTGTTCCGACGTTGCAATTCTTCTGCCACAGCAATCCCGGGAAAGAGATGCCCTCCCGTTCCTCCACCCGCAAACAGAACTCGCAAACTCATCAGGCCACCCCTCGACGGGAGAAAGGTTCCCGAGTCCTCTCCTCTTCAGTTGCTGAATCGCTCCGTTTTGATTTTTTCTTTGACGAGTTCGATTGATTCTCAAACGACTCCGCTTGCTCTTCAATTGCAGCACCAGGTTGCGCCATATTCACGATAATCCCAAGTGTCATGAGACTCACAATCAAGTTGGTGCCGCCATAGCTGAGCAGAGGAAGCGGGATTCCTTTCGGTGGTACCAATGATGTTACCACTGCCATATTGATGGCCGCTTGCAGAATAAGTTGGCAAAGCAATGTGAGACAGACGATCTGTTCGAAACTACGTGATTTCAACTTTCGGATTAATTTAATTCCGACTAGAAATAGTCCCAACCAGAGCAACACCACTGTTAATGTTCCCATCAAACCGAGCTCTTCACCAATCACGGCGAAGACAAAGTCGGTATTGGCTTCAGGTAGAAAGCTGAGCTTCTGCCACCCTTTACCGAGACCCGTCCCCCAAGTTCCCCCGGAACCGAGAGAAATCAATGATTGTTTCAATTGATACGGGGCCGCATCAAAGTCATTCCACGATTCCAGAAATCCGGTAATTCGTTTCAATTGATACGGTTTGAGGATGAACAAATAACCGACCGCTGGAACTGTAATTAGACCACTAACCACAAAATACTTCAGAGGCCATCCCCCCACGAACAGAGTAATTCCGCAACCGAGGAGTAAGAACAGGCTGGTCCCGAGATCCGGCTCAACCACCACGAGGGGAATCAGAAATAAGGGAGGGATTGCCAGGGGAAGTGTCCCGTAAATCCAATGCGATAACCGTTCACGCCGATTCGTCAGCATGCGTGCGAGCAGCAGAGGCAAGGCAATTTTCGCGAGGTCCGAAGGCTGGAATCGAAGCGGTCCCAATTGTAACCAACGCTGGGCTCCGTTGACGGTCTTGCCTAATC
>JAGQQC010000267.1:2437-6460 GCA_020426395.1 Planctomycetaceae bacterium | reverse complement strand
AAGCTCCACCTCAAAATATGAAGTCGATTCCTTCAGACCAATATTACTACGCATTGAATCAGGAAGACGAAGATAAAGCCGAAGAAGCGTTGCGTGCCCTGATTAATGACCCTGCCCATTTCCAGGGACAAGAAAGTGAATACCGTAAATACCTGAAGCTCGCTCAATTACGTTTGGCTCACCTGTATCTGACAAAAGGTCTTTACGAAGAGGCCTTACTTCTGTTTCGCGACGTCAAGGACAGCACCGAGAAGAATGACGTTTTCAACAGCCAGTCCCGAGCGGGAGAAATTATCGCCAACAGCTTGAAAGGGGATTTCGAACAGGTAAACCGCTTGCAGGAAATTTACGATCTCCCCAACCTGCTGAAACAATTAAGCTCCGAAGAGATCGACTTGATCACCACCAGCCTGGAAAAAACCGGCCTCGCCCTGAACGAAAAAACCCGGTCCATTTACAAAGACCGCTACCCCACTTTGAACCTTATCTTTGAGTAACCGGACTTTTTCAATCTACAGTCTATCGCATCGTGTGCAGAAACAGGGTCACCATCCCCGCCTGTTTACCCAGAATAACACGTCACCACATTGGCAAACTTAATCTTCACCCAGCCGGCAAGTTGCTTTCAAATTGCCCGGTTCCCCCTCGCCGACTGACCCGTATAATTCTCTGCAAGTTTGCATTGGGAATGGAATTCCCCTTTTTTTCGTGCGGGAGAAATCAGTCAAGACGCTAGACTCCTGGGTTCTGTATCTGCCGAGAATCTATTCTATTCTGAGCAGTGGGCAACTTTTAGACCTACTGAAACTGAGAATTAGATCGGTTCTCTGCGATTTTGATGAACCTCTGTTGAACTCATCCAAATGACTGGTGGAACCGATGGCAACCGTTCCCTCCATTTTCCGTCTATTACTGGCAGTCCCCGTACTACTCTCGTCCCCGGCGATTTTAATGGGACAACTCTCGGGACCGACCTTACTCCCTCCGGCAGTGTCGAATCCCTCGACCTCTACGGAAGAATCCCTTCCTCAATATCAGAATTTGCCAGCCGCTTCTTCGCCGCAAGCGGGATCTGAAAGCGACCCGGAAATCGTCGTCACTCCCAGAATTCAGATACCAACCTACCGCACCTCGCCGCAACCGACTTCGTCCTCCGGTACCAATCCGCTTCCGCAAATTCATTCACGTCCTTCGATTACCAATCGAACTCTAAAACCGGTTGTTCCCCCGACCTATAAACAGCCCGAATTGACCACTCCTCAAATTCAGGCGGATCCTGTCCCGCCCCAACATACCTCTCCCGATACTTCAACTGCCCGCACGGAGCATCCTGTCGGAGGGACCTGGCGGGAGGCCGATTATTGGATCGTGAACAGCAGCCGACTGCCTCAGTCTCGCTCCGATGAATGGAAATTGAACGGACAACCGGCCGAACTTGATTACATCCATTTCGATCAGGACCGCACCTTTCGTCGCTACCCGCGCGAGAAATACCAGAACTGGTTTGAACCCGGCACACCAGTCTGCGTAATTGTACATGGAAGTTTTACTTCCTGGGAAAGCTTACGCTATGAAAGCGGCCATCTTTATCACTGGTTGAAACGTTCCGCCAAAGATCAGCCGCTGCAAGTGGTTTTTTATTCCTGGCCGAGTGCTTCCCAGCTCACAGGGTTATTAGTGAGCGATGTCGAAATTTTGGGAGAACGTTCTACCTACAATGCCCGTTATCTGCAGCAGGCGATTCTCGATCTCCCGGAAACATCACCCGTAACTCTTTTCGGTCATTCCCACGGTGCCCGAATGTGTGCGCAAACGTTGCATGATCTTGGTTATTCGCAAAATTGGAAATCCCGTCAGGATCAAGCTGATATCCAGGCGATTTTCGTTGCCGCCGCATTCGACCACCACTGGTTGCAACCCGGACAGCGGAATGATCAGTTGATTCATGTGGCCGATCGAATTCTCAATATGAAAAATAGTAGCGATCTCGCCCTCGCGTTCTATTCGCTACAGGGCTCCACTGGGGCAGAACCGCTGGGTCGTGTCGGTTTCACGCCACAGGACCGGCAATGGATCGGCTCAAACATGACCAAAGTGAAGGAACTGGACATGTCCCCGTTTATCGGAACGGCTCACTTATGGGCCAGCTTTTATCAGCGGGGAGACTTGGGAAAATATGTGTCAGACTTTGTGCTGCTCCCGGCACAAGACAAACAGAAACTTGATCAACAGAATCCCAGCCCCGTCGCTCCCTCAAAACCGAACCCCGATCTGGCAACCACACCTTCGATTCCTCAGTATAAAATAAACGAGGGAAGCACTTTCAAACCGATAACGATTCAACCCCATCAAATCAATGATGCCCGCCGTTCGCGGATGCAACCTTTTTCTGCCGGCTTGCCCTTGATACGTGGACGGCGACCCATATCACCTCCGACTGCTTCTCCTAATTTTCCTCGCAAATGGTAACCCATGCGTACCTTCGCCGGACTTCGTGGCGATAGCCGGATTCTGATTCTCTGCCTGATTCTCCTCTGTTGGCTCGGGATGCTGATCATTCACGAAGGAGGGCATATTCTCCTCGCCTGGCTAAGTGAGGGAACGGTCGAGAAAGTCGTGCTTCATCCACTGGCGATTTCCCGTACCGATGTCGCGCCGAATCCCCATCCTCTGGCTGTCGTCTGGGGTGGCCCGCTGCTGGGAGTCTTGATCCCGTTATTCGCATGGGGAATTTCTCGCTGGCTCGCCCCTAATCTCAGCTATCTTCTCCGATTTTTTGCCGGTTTCTGTTTAGTTACGAATGGACTCTACCTGGGAGTCGCCCCGTTGGACGCCGTGGGTGATGCGCGCGAATTACTTCGATTAGGAGCGCCGCTCTGGTTGCTGGTCTTGTTTGGCCTCTGTTCCACAGTGATCGGATTTCTACTTTGGAATGACCAGGGCTCCGAATTTGGACTGGGAATAAATCCCCAACGGGTTAATCGAAGACACCTATGGGGCGTTCTGATTCTGACCGCCCTGATCATTTTGGCTGAAACCTGCTTATCGGAAAGCAGTTAAAGCGGGTCTCCGGGCAGCAAACAAGAAGTTCTCTTTATTTCTCTTCCGCTCCTGACATATGATAACCGGTCCTTATTTCTCATTTTGTCCGAGTTGAAAACGGTCTCGCTTTGCACAAGACTGGCTCTATAATGAGAGGATAGAGAAACGGGAATTCTCTATCTCCCGCTTATCCCAGCCATTTCCCCACGGAGTTTTTGCACAACGATGGGTCTCGAAAATCGTGGTTACATGCAGGACGAACCGACGTTCTTCGGCGGTCGATACTCTGGTTCAGCAGACCAGTTGATCGTCACGATCATTGTCATCAATGTCGTCGTCTTTATTCTGCAGAACCTGAGTAGTGCGGTCACTTACTGGTTGATGCTCAGCCATGACACCTTATTCAGCGGCCAAATCTGGCGACTGGTGACGTACGGATTCTGTCATTCGACGACAAGCATCTTCCACATTGTCTTCAACATGCTCAATTTGTTCGTCTTTGGACGGATGCTCAGCCAGGGAATGAAGGCTTCCGAATTTCTGGCGTTTTATCTGCTCGCCATTGTAGCCGGTGGCATCGCTCAGGTCGGCTACAACATGGGGGGAGATGGTTATGTGATTGGTGCCTCCGCCGGAGTTTCCGGCTTGCTCTTGCTGGCCGCGATGCGATATCCGCGGATGAGGATCTCGCTGTTCGGAATCCTCCCTTTGGAACTTCGTTGGCTCGCGATAGGCGTTTTCGTCATGTCGATTCTCAGCATCGGAAATACGGAATCGAACACAGCTCATGCAGCACACCTGGGGGGAGCCCTATTCGGTGTTGCGTACCAGTATTTTCACTGGAACCTGTCCGGTTTGTTCGCCGGTTCGGATGGAGGAAACAAACTGAAAAACCTGTTCCGCCGTAAACCGAAACTCAAAATCCATAACCCCAGCGGCCCCACGAAAAAACAGCAGCAGCTCAACGAAGAGGTGGATCGC
>JAGQQC010000267.1:0-2427 GCA_020426395.1 Planctomycetaceae bacterium | reverse complement strand
AAAATCCACGAAGAAGGGGAAGCCTCCCTCACCAGCAAAGAGCGCAAAACGCTCGAAAAAGCGAGCAAACAGTACCGGCAGGTGAATAAATAAAACAAGGGTACCGCCCACCGCTCTATTCGACTCGATTGAACAATCATAAGCTCACAAAAGCCATGAAAAAGGGTGCCACGACTAGACTCGCTAGCCGTGCCGATGTGCAGACGAAGTTGAGTTGATGCTCGCCGTGTAACCTCTTACTTTCCGCCAGAAGAATGTGATTGATTATCACTTAATTTGCGAGTTGAATCTGCCCCATTGGAAATCTTTTTTATTCAATCCCACAATGGCACGGCTAGCGAGCCTAGCCGTGGCACCCGAACCTTCCAGATAGTTCAAGTGAAAGGGCAACCCAAATAATCTTGAAGAGTTGGGCTAACTTTTTCCGAGTGTCTTTGGGGCTTTTACGTTCGTCCAACTCCGTGTTCGTACGGAATCTTCCATCTGACGATCCGGACAGGAGGGACAATGATCGAGAAAGCTGACCGCTTCTTCGACCGAATCTGTCACAATAAATCGGGAATAGTCGTCCTCATCAATCGTATTCGCACGGACCATGTCTTCCCGGAGAAATTTGAGTAAGGGTTCCCAGTAATCCGTTCCCATAAAAATGACTGGGAAGTCATAAATTTTTCCCGTCTGGATGAGCGTGCTTGCTTCGAAGGCTTCGTCCAATGTTCCATATCCTCCCGGGAGAATAAAGAACGCCTGCGAGTATTTGATCAGCATCACCTTCCGCACAAAAAAGTAGTTAAAGGTGACGACCTTGTCGATGTACGGATTGGGATCCTGTTCATGTGGCAAAATAATGTTACATCCCACTGAACGTCCCCCCGCTTCAAACGCGCCTCGGTTAGCTGCCTCCATGATCCCCGGCCCACCACCGGTCAGCACGGTAAACCCTTCTTTGGCGCAGGCTTCCCCCACATCGCGTGCAAGTTGATAATAAGGATGATCTTCCTTAAATCGGGCTGAACCAAAAACGGTTACGCATGGTCCGAGAAAGTGTAAAGCGCGAAACCCGCGGATGAATTCCTTACCGATCCGAAGGACTCGAAAGAATTCACCTGTTCGAGACCGGGGACCTTCCAGAAACGTTCGGTCCGCCATTGGCCGTTGAGCCATTTCCTCGGGAGTTATCTTCTCGGAAATCTCGTCACTCATTAAAAACCAGTCCTTCTAATCGGGGGGAGCGCTCTTGTGAACAGGAAGGAAACCTGTCGAATTCCTCAAGTATAGGTTATACTGACGCCATAAATCGCCCGTATCTTAACAATTCCGCTTCTTCCCAAAACCCGAATCTGCAACTATGAGTTCCTCTGAATCGACCAACAAACCCTCCTCCGGCCAACAGACGGTCGAAATCGAGGGGATCACTCTTTATTTAGGGCATCCCGATGAATCGAAAACGGAATGGATCGGTCAAACGGAAGTCCTGAAACAATTGCTTGCCTGCTGGATCGTCGTTGATCCCCGTGACTTGCCGCTGGCTCCGCGACTGGTTGGTTCCCCTGGAATCGGGAAAACCACACTCGCCATCTCCGCCGCGAAACATCGCCAACAGGATCTATATGTTTATCAGTGCACGGCGGACACTCGTCCGGAAGATCTGTTGATCACCCCCGTTCTCGGTGATCAGGGGAGAATCCTGTATCACGCCTCTCCATTAGTCACTGCGATGATTAAAGGGGGCATCTGCCTGCTGGATGAAGGAAACCGGATGAATGAAAAATCATGGGCGAGCCTCGCGCCATTACTTGATCATCGTCGGTATGTCGAATCGATCATTGCCGGAATCACTATTCACGCACATCCCGATTTCCGATGCGCTGTCACGATGAACGAAGATGAATCCACCTTTGAAATCCCCGATTATATCCTGAGCCGTCTGCAACCGACATTGACGCTGACACACCCTTCGCGTGACGACGAATTGGCGATCCTGCAATATCACCTTCCGTTTGTCGATGCGGAATTACTCGACTTAACGGTAGAGTTCCTGCAGAAAGCCCACGAACTGAAACTCGATTTCTCCACACGCGACGGCATTAACATGCTCCGTTACGCGCAAAAACGAATTGCATCCGATCCCGATCACCCCCTCAATAAAGACGAAGCCTGGCACGAATCTCTCGAACGTTGTCTCGGTCCGGAAGCACTCGACCTCGAATCGATGGCCGAACAACGCAAACAAGATCTCGGTGGAAACTTTCTTCCGATGGGCCTCGGCGACTTCTTCTTCAATACAAACGATCCGCTGCACCCCGATTTTGACGAAGAAGAGGATGAGGACGAAGAAGATGATCGGTATTAGAGCGCATCACATTTTACCCTAGCGCCATCGAGGCAACGTAGTTAAACTAGTGAGACTCATTTCAAAAAGGAGTT
>JAGQQC010000266.1 GCA_020426395.1 Planctomycetaceae bacterium | reverse complement strand
TCAGCGCTTCTCACTCAGGATCCTCCCCACCGATCAATTTCTTCGATACCTCAAGGAACACCGAATGTCCTCCTGCCGATTCTTGACTGCATTGCCAGTTTATAATGAGGTTAACCATGTGTTAGATGTGCTCGACAGGGTGAGCCAGTACAGCCAGGATATCCTGGTCGTCGATGATGGTTCCGCCGATGGAACTTCGGAATTACTTGATCAATTGACCAAAAGCGATTCCCCACTGTCTCGAAAACTCACCGTAGTACGGCATCCTCAGAATCAGGGGTATGGGGCAGCTTTGGTCACTGCGTTCAATTATACGGTCGAACACGGTTACGACGGCCTTGTCACCATCGACTGTGATGGTCAGCACCAACCCCAACTCATTCCGGAGTTGGTCGAAGCACTTGAGCTCGATTCAAGCGAACCTTGGGATATCGTCTCCGGTAGCCGTTATTTGAAACAATTCGAAGGGGACAGTACTCCTCCCATTGATCGCCGTCGGATTAACATTTTCATCACGGAACAGTTTAATCAACAGTTTGGTTTGAACCTGACTGATACGTTTTGTGGTTTCAAAGCGTATCGAGCGGACGCTCTTCGGAAGTTACAAATTACCGAAACGGGTTATGCGATGCCGCTGCAGGTCTGGGTGCAGGCGGTTTTACAGAAATTCCGCATCACCGAGTTTGCTATACCATTGGTTTATCTGGATGAGGATCGATCTTTTGGTGGTTCTCTTGATGATTCCAACAAGCGGCTCGCTTATTATCAGGAAGTGATCGATCGAGAACTGGCGCGCATGAACCAGCATTCCGATTCGATGTTTGATTGCTCCTCGACCCCGTGTGGTCCCCGTCCATGTGACGAAAAAAATTAGTCGACGTTCATCTGCAAATCGCAATCAGTGCCTGTTTACCGTACAATTTGGAGCAGTACAGCCAATTTTCATAGAAAACAGACCGTCGACTGATGTCCTGCCCTATGGTTTCCAAACCGTCTTCTGAAGTTCCTCGCAACCTGCGTGTACCGCGCACCGATAATTCGTTGCTGGTGGAACCAGGCTGGAAACAATTGCCGGGACGGATCACTGCAAACCAGGAATCGTTGGCGGCGGGAAAACTGCTGCTTCTCGGAAAACCAGAAGCCGAATTAAGGCAGCAAGCGCGCGAGTCATTACTTCAAGCGGCCCATCAATATCTCGATTCATTAGGGATTCCTACGGAATCAACACCGGGGCAATCTCCCCTCTTTATGGGAGGGCATCAACCGACGCTCTTTCATCCTGGTGTCTGGGTGAAAAACTTTGCGATTGCAGAACTGGCGAAATTAACTGGGGGAACAGCAGTGAACCTGGTGATCGACAATGATCTCGCGGAGTCCACCCAGTTTACTTACCCCGATGAGGGTAATAGTCATCTGCAATATGGCCACATTGATTGTGGTCCCGAGATTGAGCCCCAACCTTGGGAAGAGCTTCGTGTTCCGAGCGATGTTGCGCTGGAAACTTTTTCAGAACAACTGGGTTCAAGTCTGGAGAAATGGAATGTCACTCCCGCACTGCAATCCGTTTGGGCTGAGGCCTGTGCGAAATCTTCCGGGAATTTGAATCAGGCTTTCACCGCTGCGCGAATTTTGATGGAACGGAACCTGGGAGTACAGAACCTGGAGCTTCCCATCAGTTGGTTGTCACAAGACAAATCGTTTCTCTGGTTTGCTCTGCATCTGTTGATCAATATCGAGCCGTTCCGAATTGCCTATAATCAACAACTGGCCGCGTACCGCCAGCGCAATAAAATCCGGAATCAGCAGCACCCCGTCCCCGATTTGGAAGTCAACGGAGAATGGCAGGAAGTCCCATTCTGGATCTGGCGAAAAGAGGAAACACAGCGGCATCATGTTTGGATCAAGCTCACGGCGGATCAAATCATTCTGTCAGACGGAAAATCAGAACTGGCCACCCTGCCCCATCCGAAGGTCACAGGTCCGGAAACGGTGATAGCCGCGTTAACGGAACTGGATGCGCGCAATATCCGTTTCCGTCCCCGGGCTTTGACGACGACGCTCTATGCTCGCTTGTTCCTTTGTGACCTGTTCGTCCATGGAATTGGTGGAGCGAAATACGATGAAGTAACGGATGATTTGCTGCGGGAATTCTATCAGCAAGAACCTCCTACTTATCTGGCGCTTTCTGGAACGATCTGGTTTCCGACGGGTCGGAATATCGATGTCACCTCCGAGGAGATTGATTCGCTTAAAGAAAAAATCCGCGATTTGAAATATCACCCCGCCGATCATCTGAGCGCGGCCCAACAAACTTCGGCCCAGGCCCTACTAGCCGAACGGGAACATCTGTTGGCCGAGCAGAATGAATATAAAAGCCTGAACAAATCAGAGAAGAAACAGGCAACGGAGCAGAACCAACATCGCTTCCAACGCCTGAAGGGAATCGCTCGCGAGCTGACCATTCTCGTCGAACCGGAACAGGCACGTTTAAAGGCGGAACTGAAACGGCTGGAATCGCTCTGGGAAGAACGCCAGGTACAGGTGAATCGAGAATATCCGGCCCTGTTTTACCCGGCGGAGAAACTGGAGGCGTTTATGGAACAGTTGCGGAAGGAAATACGCCGCGGTTTTTCTTCGACTTAGCCAAGGGAACAGGAGCGATTTGTGTCAGGCAATTTGTTTAAGAACATTCCTGATCACCTTCCTGAAGAACTGCTGGAGGTTCTCGCCACCTGTCATAATGTCCGCATTGAACGCATCGTCTCTCAAGGTCATTCCAGTCCTGATGATTTTTGGTACGACCAAGACGAAGCCGAATGGGTCCTGTTATTGGCCGGTGCCGCACAATTGACGCTTCAGGAACCGGATGAAATCATCACGCTCCAGTCCGGCGATTATCTGCTCATCCCCGCTCATCGAAAACATCACGTCGATTGGACTTCGCCGGAGGAACCGACCATCTGGCTGGCGGTTTTCTTTAAGCCCGAGATTTCATAAGGATTGGGGTTTAGTCGTTATTGATTTGAACCACTAAGTCACCAAGGGCACCAAGAGCCGAACTGAAAATAATATTTAAGAAGCGAATCCTGCTCTTGTTCTCTTATTTCATTTGTTCTATTTCGTGTCTTTTGTGTATTTCGTGGTTAATAAAAAACTTGGTGTTCTTGGGCCTTGTTGGTGAAAAGAAAACGTGAATCTCTCTGAAATCACAGCCCTTTTAGAATCTCCACCGCTTTGTTTTCGTATATCTTCTGCCAGCCGGGGGCGAGGATGCTGTCGCTGTCTTCCTGGGCGCCGCCGACGTTGAGGAGTTGTTCGTCGGTGGGGGCGTAGTAGATGTAACCGTTGGTGTAACCGGCGACGAAACTATGCTCTTCCGGCGCTTCTTTTTTGATGTTGAGGCCAATGCGAACCGTCAGTTCTCCCGGGAAGGTGGTCATCAGGAAATTGCCGACACGAAAACCAACCAGTTCGACTTCAACCGTCCGTGAACCGGCCGCGACGTTTTGAGCTTGATGCTTTTTCAGTAGTCGCAAGTTGGCGTTAAGCCGGGTCAGTTTTTCCATGATGAGAATGTTCTCTGTATATCGCTCCATATTCCCCCGGTTGATTTTGTCCATCTGCGTCATCTGATTCCGGCCCTGTTCTTCTTCGTACAGATAACGGTGCGAATAATAACTGGGGAAGTCGCTATTCAAATTGTATTTCACGACCAGTGGCAGATAGGTTTTGAGGTTCAAGCTCGTTCCGTTGAGCGAGTTGACCAGTCGGGTTTGTTCCGATTCCAGTTGCGCAATCCGCTCGGCCAGATCGGCCCGGGGAAGTTTCAGTTTTTCATTGATCACTTTCAACCTCCCATCGGATGTTGTGGTGATTTTGCGAACTCCTTCCAGTGTGCTGAGTCCGAGCATATTCCCTAACGGTTCGGCGTCGCGCGGGTGATCGACATCTTTGTAAAAGACAGGGTTAATATCCCCTCCACACCCCTGCACAAAGAGGGCAACGGTGTTCTCGCCCAGGTTGTCTTCGATCACTTTCGAGGAAAAACCGGTCACGTCGGCCGTATTGCCTCCGCTGGCCGCGCCTTGAATGGGGTGACAGGCGAAGTTGTACAAAACGGCGACTGGCTTACCCTGTTGATCATCCAGACGCAAGATTCCGATTTCTGGATCGATCGGCCCGACCTCGGCGACTTCTTGATCTGGAGGCAAGGCATATGCATGGCGGACATCGATCTCGGTGCCGTCTTTCATTTTCAATCGCCGATTCTCTTGAACACGATCTTCTTTTCCTGTTCCAGCTCCCACTTGGACGGGAACCAGATTCGCCGCCGCTTCTTTAATCGCTTGAATCGTGCGCTCGTCAGTTTCTTTGACCGGGATGCCATGACAATGGCTGGCATTGATCATGATGTTCGTTTCCGGAATTTGCAGATCTGCTTTGATTTGCCCACGTACCTTGCCGAGAAAATCATCCTTGATATGTCCAATCTCTCCAATCGCTACGACATCCAGACTGCAAATCACGAGTGTCGTTTGTTTGTCAGTGATGACCAGCGCCCGGGCATACATCGGATCATTAACCGGCCCGGAATCCCGTTCGGTGATGTCCACCTTCGCCGCACCCGCCCAAAGTTGATCCGTAGCGGAAGCGTCCGTCACTGTCAGATTGGGCAAAATCAAAAGAGCGAAGAGTACAACAGGAATCGATTTTCGAAGACCAGACATGAATCAAACCTTAGTTCGAAAGTAAAGTTGAATTAGGTAATTAGTCGAAATTTAGAATCTGTGCTTCAATGGTTATTCCGATCCCTCATAGAAGCGATACGAATACAAGTCACCGTCGGACAGGATGAACCTCAAGCGGACCGGTTTGTCAGCGAGTGTGGATAAATCGCCTTCCGAGTTCCTGGTTACAACTTGTGCGGTGCTGTCACCATAGAGTTCGGGACATTCGTCGACTGTGAAACCGGGAATTGGTGTTCCGTCCTCCTCTTGTAATTCGACTCGCAAACTACCGGCGGCGGAAGTGGCGTAGTTCACTTCTAGGGAGTTCCCCTTAAAGAGAACGGGTTTGGTGACCAGTTCCCCCCCTGCAAAACCGGTATGGAGTGAAACGAAACCGTCGAGCCGAAGCGTGTATCGTCGCAGCCGATGTTCCTTCTCGCGCCAGTAGCCTTCGCTGAACTGCATCGAGAGCTCTGTCTCCCCGCCGGGTAACCTGGAGGTGGTTTCCCAGAGACCATACGTCTGGTAGTTGTCTCCATAGATCCAGCGGCCTTCCTGCTGCGGACCGGGACGCAGAAAAGCTTCATCCCAGCGATCAAAGACGCGTCCATCACGGCTCGTCATAAAAAGGCTGTCGGTCAAGTCGGTCCCGACCCGTTCATACAGGTTAAGAAAGTCCTCGCGTAGTTTTGTGGGAGGAATTGTTTCGACTTGCTTCGTGCGTTCGCGAGCGACATAACGTGTGGGGAAACCCATTAAAATGTGGGGGGCGCGATGGTAAGGCAAGACGTGATTTGTATACATCTGCTGGGGTGGCGAATCGGGGTACTCAAGTTCAACCGGTTCCGTCCAGGTTTCGAAATCGTCTGAAAAAGAAACCATCACCAGCCGCAGTCCTCGCGCGACATAGCGAATGTAAATGCAATATCGATTGTGAACGGAATCCCAGAAACAGGTGTTGTGTGAATCAAACGGTCCCTGGGTGATGATTGGTTTCGTGCTCAACTTCGACCAGTGAATTCCGTCGGCTGATTGAAAGGAATAGATTCCTTTCGAGGTGACTGTTCCCCCGACCGCTTTATACCGCGCCTGCGGATCGGCATTGGGATTCGTGTCGATGAAGGGGGAAAAGTTATGATTCTCCGCTCCCCCGAGCCAGACGATATTGTTCTCCTCATGGCCAGCCCATTTGAATAGATTCAAGTTGGGCTTGGTCCAGTGAATTCCATCTTGGCTTTCGGCGTAACAGGTGACTTCGGAGTGTTCCATGCGGAGTGGCGGGTTATTGGGATTGGCGATGAACCGGTGGCCGCAGTAATACATGCGGAAGAGATCGCCATCTTTAATGACGGTCGGATAACCACTGGTATTCCCTTCCCACGGTTGATCGAAAGTGATTGCGACTTCTTGAGCGATGGGGTGGTGTAACCGAAGCTCGATTTCGCCCGAAGTTTTTTCCGTGAGAGCATGATCAACGAACAGTTCCCGACGGTCACCGATATCAATCGGTTCCTCCGCCGAAAGAAACGATGCCGGCAGACAAAATAATAGAACCCATCCTAAAACCCGGTTGTGGCTGTTCTTCAATCTGTAAAACAAGTGAGAATGTGACCCATCAGAGGGTTTTAGGATCGCTTCAAATCTGTCTGTTTCCGAATTTTATCTGTGATTTACAAAAACAAAAAAGAGAGTGGGCCTGTAAGCCGGGTTCTGTCTGGTGTGATCATTTATCTGGGATGTCGATTACTCG
>JAGQQC010000265.1 GCA_020426395.1 Planctomycetaceae bacterium | reverse complement strand
GAGTTAAGTTCACGAAACACTCCTTCACGCATCTTTCCTGCCAGCTTTCAAGCAGACAGAGAGATTGAATCAGGGGATCGTCAATCAAGACTCGGATGTCTGTATTAACGAGTGATTAATTCATGTTCAGCTTCTGTTTATTGTATTGAGCCTGGAATCGACAGACAATGCACAACACGGGCTTGCGTTTCGCTCTCCCGTATTGAAAATAGAAGAAACCTCATTGGTTTTCTCCTCCCTCCCCTGTTCCTTCCCTTTTCTCCAATCCGGAAGATTGACTTCGGAGTCTTTAGCATGCGATTAAATGGTTCCCGATTCCCCGCAGTGACAGTACGTTGTCTGCTAGCCTGGCTGATGGTTTCCGTGACGGCGTTCGCTTGTTCTGTACCAGTCTTTCGTTACGCAATCGAGCAATGGTCGGCCGATGCTTATGAAGTTCTGGTGTTTCATAGGGAACCGTTGGATGAAACTTCGCTGAAATTGCTTCAGCCCTACCAGCAGGATCCGGCCGAAAGAACTTCCGTTGCGGCGAATGTTCATGTTCGTCTTGTCGATTTGAATCAGGAATTGTCAGAAGCCGACCAGCTCATCTGGTCAAAACAGACTGAGGAGAATGAGAACCGTTCCCTCCCTCGATTGGTCGTTCGCTATCCCACCAGCTCGTCCGGTTTCAAGGGGCACCCAGCCTACTTTGATGCCTGGTCCGCAGATTGGTCTCCTGAGAATTATGAGAAATTGCTCGATTCTCCCGCTCGTCGGGAAATCGCCCGCCGCTTGATTAAAGGAGAAACTGCAGTCTGGGTTCTGCTCCGCTCGGGGGACAAAGAAAAAGATGACTCAGCACGCGAAGCACTCCACGCGGGACTTCAGGAAGCGAACGAAACGCTCGAACTTCCTGAAATCGAAGAGCAGGATATTCAGGATGGATTGGTCAATATCGATCCGGCACTGCTGAAGGTGAATTTCACC
This sequence comes from Planctomycetaceae bacterium, assembly GCA_020426395.1. Classification (GTDB taxonomy): domain Bacteria; phylum Planctomycetota; class Planctomycetia; order Planctomycetales; family Planctomycetaceae; genus Polystyrenella. The sequence goes on along the minus strand of JAGQQC010000265.1, from coordinate 5,553 downwards.
AGCTACGAGCTGGACAAAAACAACAAAGAGGAAGCCGCTTTCATCAGCATGCTCCTGGGAAGTGAAGATGACCTGCAAAGTTACAGTGAGGCAGGCGACCCCATGGTTTTCCCGGTCTTCGGTCGAGGTCGTGTCCTATATTCGCTGATTGGACAGGGGATTTCCAAAGAGATGCTCCTTCAGTCCTGCACCGAGTTAATTGGCCCCTGCACCTGTCAGGTGAAAGAGGAAAACCCGGGGACCGACATCGTGATGAATGTCGATTGGGATAATTTGATCGAATCGACGATTGATGTCGATAAGGAATTACCTCCGCTGCAAGGCTTGGCGGGCTTTACAGAAGCGGTGGAGGAGGACGCAACCGAATCGACGGAAGAGCAAACGCTGGCTGCTGCGGTTCCTGAGAAAACGGAAAAGACCACCGAAGGTGAACCCGCTTCATCGGGAAGCGTCGCCATTGAGGTTGCCGAAGTCAACGTGAGTGAAGCGACCCCAGTGGATGGGGGGAATTCTTTCCTGACGAGTATTCTGGCAATTGTCGGCGTGGGGCTCCTGTTACTGGTGATTGGCACTTTCTTTATCATGCGAAAAACCGGTTCCGATGCCTGAGTTATTTCCGGCGTCGATTCATCATTCCCTCAATAGCAAGTTCTGTTTCAGAGACACAAAACATCATGTCTGTCTGGCAAATCATTATTAAAGAGATCCGCCACCGTAAACTGAACTTCTGCCTCTCCTTAGTGGCCGTGGCCGTGGCCGTCGCCTTTTTGACGGGGGCCATCTCGCTGTTGAATGTGGAATCGGCGATTACTCATTGGTTACAGAACCAGCATCAGGCCGAGTTTGAAAAGAAGATCGAGCTCAAGCAGGAGGAGGTTCAGAAAGCAGGCCAGGAACTGACCGAATTCGCGCGCAAGAACGGATTATTACTCGGTTTCAATATCTGGATTCTTCCGGAAAATCAAAGTCTGAATGAACTGCATGTTTCTGGAGAAATCTCTCAGACTTTCCCGGAAAGTTATGTACATAAACTTTCCGAGGCGAAAGTCGTGACGATCAATCACCTCTTTCCGATGGTCATTGAAAAATTGACATGGGAAGAAAAAGGGATCGACATTATTCTGACGGGAACGCAGGGAGAAGTTCCGATTCTGCATCGCACGAGTAAGAAGCCGCTACAGGATCAGGTTCCTACCGGGTCGATGGTTCTGGGTTACAACATTCATTCAGAACTTAACCTGAAAGTGGGCGACAAGGTTCAACTGAGAGGGAAAGAATTTGAAATCACCGAGTTGTATGATCAGCGCGGAACAAAAGATGACAGTACCGTCTGGATCAATTTGAAAGAAGCGCAGGAACTACTCGGTCGGCAGAATTTGATCAACGCGATTCTGGCTTTGGAATGCAACTGCGCTTCGGTGGACCGGATTGGTGAAATACGTCAGGAACTGGCCAGTATTCTGCCTGGGACCAAAATCATCGAAGAAAAATCGCGGGCTCTGGCCCGAGCAGAATCGCGTAACAAAGCGAAACAGGAAGCGGAGGAATCTCTCGCCCGTGAGAAACTGTCCGGTATGACCTTGTTGGAAGATCAACAGCATAATCGCGACCAGCTTGAGCAGCAGCTCTCTTTCTTTACGACGGTTCTGATTGCTTTTATTCTGATCTGCGCCACAATTTGGTTGGGGCTGTTAACTTACAACAATGTTCGTCAACGACGTAATGAAATCGCCATCCTGCGTGCCTTCGGTGTGCGATCTCATCAAATCCTGACCACCATCATCGGCCGCAATTTGATCATCGGTGTTCTGGGAGCGTGTGCGGGAATTCTGATCGGGTTTCTAGCCGGTAACGTCTATGCGAACTGGAGCGGAACTCAAGCCAGTGCAGGTTATGAAACTCCGCTCACGCTTCACTTAACTGATCTGCAGGCAGGTTCCAGCCTGATACTGATCTTTCTGCTGGCGCCGGTGTTGGCCTTAATTGCAGGTTGGTTCCCTGCTCTCCTTGCTTCCCGGGAAGATCCCGCCTCGATTCTCCAGAGCGAAAACTGATTTCGCCGGTTCCCATCTTTGATCTCTCCTCCCCACGTCCTCATTCGATAAATTGGTTCGTCATGCTCTTACAAGCGAAACAAGCCGTGAAGCGTTTCTCTTCCGGAACGCCTAATGAAGTGATCGCCGTGAAGGATATTTCACTCGACTTGTCAGCGGGTGAGTTCCTGGCGATTCACGGACCGAGTGGAGGTGGTAAATCGACGTTACTTCTCATACTAGGCGGCTTGTTACGGCCGGATAGTGGGACGATTGAAATCAACGGTCGGCAACCGTATGCCCTTTCTGCGGAAGATCGAGCGAGTCTGCGCGCGACAGAAATTGGTTTCGTTTTTCAACAGTTTCATTTGATTCCCTACCTGACGGTTATTGAAAATGTAATCGCACCCGGTTTGGCTCCCCGTCCCGCGGGAAAAGAATCCTCCCATACGGAGTTACATCAGCGTGCTGTCGAGTTAATCGAGAAATTCGGCCTCGCTGCTCGGGCGGACCATAAACCGGGAGAACTGAGTACCGGAGAACGACAGCGAACAGCACTCGCACGGGCGCTACTATTCAAACCTCCGTTATTACTGGCCGACGAACCCACCGGAAACCTGGACGATGAAAACGCCCGAATTGTACTCACGGCGATGAAAGAGTATTGTGCGGAAGGGGGTGGTGTTCTGCTTGTTACTCACGATGCCCGGGCTTCGGAGTATGCCGACCGCACGTTGACTATCCGCGACGGTCAATTGCAGGCTGAGAATGTACCGGCGTAAGCGATCTTAAAGTGAAAGAATGAATCCATGCGGATCACCGTTGAATATATGGCTCAGATTAAACGTGCAGCAGGCACCGCTCGGGAAGAAGTCGAGTTGCCGGGTGGAGCGACGTTGGGCGAAACCTTATCGCAACTGGCGAAGCAGCATGGCGATCCTCTGGCCGGAATGCTGCTGGATGCAGACGGGAAACCGATTAACTCGCTACTCCTCTTCCTGGGAGAAGACCAAGTCCGGTTGGAAAAAAACCCGGTTCTGCAGGACGGAGCACAATTGACGATCTCCACCCCGATTTCAGGGGGCTAGGCGGCTTATTGTGGTGGGAGAAACCATCCATTTTCTCTTCCCAATATTGAGATTGCTCGGGCAGACTGGTATTCCCGCTGGTCCTTCGATTTGGTCCAGGCCTATACTGTTAACGCATTTGGAATCCGCCGAGGGGGCGAATTTCCCCTGCTTTTCTACCCCTGAATGAAAGTGATCAAAACTCCATGCATCTGTTCGCTCAGCAAATAACGGAAACCGTTGCTGTGGAAACACCTGGTTGGGTGTACCAGTTGCCGACGGTGAATGCTGTGTTGAATGGATTGGCGACGGTGTTGTTGCTTTGGGGGTTCATCGCGATTAAGCAGGGACAGCGGGAAACACACAAAAAGATAATGCTGACCACCTTTGGTGTCTCGGCTGCGTTCCTGGCTTGTTATCTCGTTTACCATGCAATGCTACACCACTATACTGGAAGTGGCTCCCAAGCCTTTTCGGGAACGGGGATCATCCGCCTGATCTACTTCGTGATTTTGATTTCACATGTACTGCTGGCGGTTGTGGTTGCCGTGATGGTGCCGATCACGATTTACCGGGGGCTTAAGGAACAATGGGAGCGGCATCGCCGGATTGCTAAAATCACGTTCCCTTTGTGGTTATACGTTTCCGTTACTGGTGTCGTAATCTATTTCATGCTCTATCACCTGGGGTAGTCCGAATTTTCTCGTACTCTGGCCATTGAATCATCATGAAGCGATTTTTTTACACAGTCTGTTTCGCTCTTTGCCTCTGGTTGACGGGTTTACTTTCCGTGGCTTCCGCTTGTCCGATGTGTAAACAGGCGAATGAGACGGAGAGTTCTCTGCCGCGAGCGTATATGGTCAGCATTCTCTTCATGCTGGCAATGCCCGCCACGATTTTTACCGGTTTAGGTTGGAAGTTCTATCAGCTCACCAAAAAACGGGACCAGGAATTTGAGCAAGAGGGTGAAACTCTCTCCGAATAAAAATTTGTTTGTACGTAATCCCGTCACGAATTCTCAGTAGAGTTCGAGAGCGATTCTTTCGCGACTCGCATGACATTGCCGCCGATAATTTTGCGGATGTCTTCCTCGGAGTAGCCTCGCTGTACCAGGCCAACCGTGTAGAGTGGCCAGTTAATCCAGGAGAGGCTTTGCGTTGCTTCTTCCGTTGTTTTGTAATCGTCCGCCGGCCATAACGAGCGAAACGGTTCTCGTTGTCTAGGACGTTTGGGGACCTTGCGGTTTTCTTCGGCGGCAAACTGCGACGACCAGGCGATGTCGGTGCCGATCGCAACATGCTCGACACCAAATTTCCTGGCGACATAGTCGATATGGTCGAGAAAAGTGGTGAGATCCCCTTTGCCACGCAGGTACCGGGGAATGCAGCAGATCCCGACGTAACCTCCGGAATCAACAATCGCTTTAATCACGTCATCCGGTTTGCTGCGGAAGTGAGGATAGATTCCTCCCGCGGTAGAGTGACTGGCGACAACCGGTTTGCTGGAGACTTCGGCTGCTTCGCGACTTGTTCGCCAACCACTATGAGCGCAGTCGGGAATAATGCCAATCCGGTTCATCTCGGCGATGGCCTCGCGCCCGAAATCACTCAAACCGGCATCACTTTTTTCTCCACTTCCGTCACCGATCATATTCCGGCGTTGGTACGTCAGGTGCATCATCCGGATGCCGAGTTGATAGAAAATGCGGACGTACTTCAATTCGTCCTCAACCGAAACCCATTGTTGAGTAATAGGAACGCCGTTGCCGGTGAAATACAGACAATGTTTTCCAGCCGCTTTGGCCGCTTCCACATCGGCCGGGAGGGCTGCCTTGAAGACATGATCTTTGAGGATGTCGGTCGCATAAGTGAAGCGGGCGAGTCGCTTCAACAAGCGAAGTGGGTCCTGCCCTTCCTGTCCCGCATTCTGAAAAATACTTGTCACTCCTGAAACTCGCCAGGCATTCAGGTATTCCTGTTGCTCGGTCAGATGATGGACGTAGCGGGTCATCATCATATCTTCTTGTAAGTCTTCGACCTCGCTGTCTGATGCCCCTGCTTCAATTGCGGACGCCAACGCATCACCGTCGATTGCCCCACGCGGCGCGAAGGAATAAGCGTCGAAGACCAACGATTCCGCATGCAGTCGCAATCCTTTTTCCAACTCACTGGGAGAAGGTTTCAGCATGTTAAGGGCGATTTCTCGCGCCTGTTGCATCTGTGGGGAAAGTCGATCTGTTAATGCCTGGACGGGATCGAGTTCGTCACTTCCCGCCTCCGATTGTGCAGAAAGTGCGGTTGAAGCGGCTGCCAGGGCGGCTGTTGAACGAAGAAAATGGCGTCGGTCCATGATGGGATCCCAAGGTGTCAAATCGGCGTTGGTGGGTGAAACGGGAGGCAATCGATCCTGTGTCGATCATCTTTCCCTGATCAATTGACTTTCCTCTCTCAATT
>JAGQQC010000264.1 GCA_020426395.1 Planctomycetaceae bacterium | reverse complement strand
CGGGCATGTGATTGAGGATGTGCTGGCGTAGCGACGAAAGTATTGGAACTCGGTAAATTTTCACCAGCCGCGCATAAAAAAATCTCCGTGGGCAGTGACGGAGATCGGTGTGCGGGGTGTTGGGGAGGCGGAGGGGCCTCCGGGTTGGTCCCGGAACTGGTTCTGATTTTTCAACTGAAACTGAATACAGTCACGTCGGTCGTCAGGATAAGCCTGGAAGATCGAGCGGATTGATCAGTGAGAGCGGGGTTGACGGGGACGGGCTTCATTTACTTTCAAGTTTCGGCCCTCCATTTCGAACCCGTCCATGGCGGCGATCGCTTCCTTACCGCCGGTTTCCATTTCGACAAAGCCATAACCGCGGCTACGACCGGTCTCCCGATCCATAATCACGGCGGCCCGGGTGACTTCACCATACTGAGAGAAAGCATCTTTCAGATCGTCACTGGTGGTTTTATAGGGCAAGTTGCCCACGTACAAATTCACACTCATATCAGTCCTAACAATTCGAAATCAACGCAGACTCTGAAGCCAGAGCCATAAGACGAACATACAGAATTCGTCACCAATCAGGACTTCTCCGTAAACATCATCCACTCAGTTCAATCTTCACGGCATCAATCGCTGACCTTACTACCGGTCAGACAAATTGATACCAAATCAATCGAATTCAGGTCCGAAGCAATCAGAGAAAACTCTTAACCAAGGCGAAACCAGTTCCTCTCACCGGGAGGGGAAATTAGGGGGTGAGAAACAGGGGATGTCGGGTTTGGCAACTGTTCTGTGTGGGCCACGTCGCCCACATCTTGACTTTTATCGTACACGAATTTTTTAAGGCTGGTAACGAATTTTCAGCTTGTTCCAAAATTTTTAGAAATCCAGACATGCAGCACAAACCCCCTCAAACAGCCGGATTTCACTCGTTAATGCAAATGCTGTGCAACTGAGAAGTCGGATTGACCTGTTTTCAAAAATCCGTATCTTACCTCAGGTTTCTATTACATCGCCCCTTCCTTTGGATCAGGAATGGGTAGGGTTTTTCGCAAACTAAATCTTAAGTAACCCCGTAACAGGATGGCTGGGCGTCTACTGGCCACCATTTTCAGCTCTGAAAAGTTTGACAAGGATGTCAACGAACGCGTTTTTCGCCAGGCGACTTCGCTTCGTGCCTGGGATCATTCTGATCCTGGTGTGCGCGAGCTTTCTGTCCGGCTGCGCAACGAACAGGCTGGTTACGTTAAGATCCGATCCATATAACCCGCTGACAGAAAAGCTGAAACTTTCTGCCTGGCGAGGCCCCAAACCGAGCGAACGGACCATACAAACACTTCGCAGGTACGACCTGGTTGATGTTCACGGAAATCCGAAACAGGATTCAATTGCCGGGCTGATGAAATACTATCAGCAGTCTCCTAAGCAGGAGACCTGTTACGCAATTTCAGAGCTCAATTATCTCGCAGGGAAAAGTCGCGAATTGAGTGACAGCCAGGAGGCGATGCAACATTATTTCGCTTGCGTGGTTTACTCGTACGATTACCTTTTCCATCCCCGATATTCCGGTACAACGAACCCGTACGATCCTCAGTTCCGCGGGGCTTGTGACTTGTACAATGTCGCGCTGGAAGCGGGCTTGCGGCAGATCCAGAAATCTGGACAACTGAAACCGGGGTTAAATACGGTTGAGAATATCGGCGGACGTAAGGTTCAATTCTCGATTCGCTCGCACGGTTTCAATTGGCGTGAGCAGGAATTTGACCAGATTAAGTTTGTCTCCGATTATCAATTAACCGGGCTGGCGAACAAGTACCGCACCCATGGCTTGGGGGTTCCATTGATCGCCGTGCGTTCCAGTAAAGGGAGCGGGGCACTGCAGGATAAATATTACGCCCCCAATCTCAGTTTCCCGATCACCGCTTTTTTGAGATTGAAGAAGGATTCCAAGGATCCCGATTCGCCCCTGCATGCGGAATTGGAACTGCATGATCCGACTGAAGAGACGCGGATTAAAGTTGCGAATTATGAGATTCCACTCGAAAGTGATATCAGTACGCCGCTCGCCTATTTTCTCGACAGTCCGAAGTTGAAACACCTGGATACTTATGGCCTCGTCTGGGCGGATAAGGCCAAAGAGATCTCGGGTTTATATATGGTTCAACCGTATCAACCGGGCAAGATTCCAGTGTTGATGGTGCATGGTCTCTGGTCAAGTCCGATGACCTGGATGGAGATGCTGAACGACTTGCGCGGGGTTCCCGAAATTCGGGACCGATATCAATTCCTGTTTTATCTTTACCCCAGCGGCCAACCTTTCTGGGAGACAACCGCGGATTTACGAGACAACCTGCGTGAACTTCAGCAAACCTTTGCCTCGGTGGATCCGGATAATGAATTGGATGAAATGGTGGTTGTCGGTCACAGCATGGGGGGACTTGTCTCGCGGATGCTTACCTCTCATAGCGGCGATGTTTACTGGAATCGGGTGAGCCGCATACCGATTCAGCAGGTCAGTGGATCCGATGCTTCGAAAGCTCAATTGAAACGGCTCTTCTACTTTGAACCGGAACGCTCCATCACACGCGTTGTGACAATTGGTAGTCCACATAAAGGATCGGGATGGGCGAATAACTTCACTCAATGGTTGGGACGAAAACTGATTTCCGTTCCGGGACAGACTTTTGAAGCAGGTAAGAGTATTTTGAAACTCGATCCGACTTTCTTCGTGAATGATATCACCACTGCAACCAGTATCGATTCCCTTTCACCCAATTCTCCCATCCTGCAGGCGAACTACGAATCCGAAAAGGCGGAATGGGTTTCGTATCACAATGTGGTGGGGGTGACTTCGGATAAACCGCTCGAAGAGAATTCAGATGGCGTGGTTCCGTATATCAGTGCGCATCTCGATCGTGTTGACTCCGAAATCGTCGTGAATGCGGAGCACAGCGAGTTACACCGTCATCCGAAAACAGTGCTTGAGGTTCAGCGAATATTGCTGGAGCATCTGCAGAAAGTCGATGCGACGCCACACTCGGATATTATCCCCGCCGGACAGGAAGAGGGACACTCAGTGCCCAGGCCCATGGTCCACTTGCCAGAGAATCAGCCCCCCCGAACGGCTGAGAGGGCAGAGCCACCGGCCGAGATTAAGTGGACACCTCCGGCTCTCCGTCAGCAGCCGCGCACCATCGATCAAGGACAGTGGATTCCATCGGGAAAAACGATGGCTCCTTAAGGGTCCCTTTTGACAGAGTTGTCCGGAGCGGATCGAGACACTAAAATTCAACCAGCTTCACGGATCAATTTCAAATTGATTTTTTCTAACTTATTGAGCGATTGCCCTTAGGGTGATCGTGCTGCAGTTCGGATGTGAACTGCTTAATTCATGGCGAATGAAAAGTTGCGGCGGCAGATCGTGTTTGAAGCGGCCCGCCTGATGTATCACCGGCAGGAGAAGGAATATTATCGAGCCAAAATGAAAGCGGCTCGTAAAATCTGCCAGGGATGGGTGAAACCTTCCGAGCTTCCCAGCAACGCGGAAATTCGTGCCGAGATCCAGCGTTTTACGTCTATCTATGAAGCGGACGGGCACGTCGAAAAACTCCGTGAAATGCGGATTGAAGCTCTCCGCTTTCTGCGTTTGCTTAAGGGATTCAAACCCCGCGTTATCGGGAGTACGTTGACCGGTCATATCCGGAAAGGCTCTGATATCGACATCCATGTGTTCGCAGCCTCGACAACCTCCGTAACGACTAGTCTCGATCAGGAAGGGCTCGAATATACGGTCGAACAGAAGCAGGTTCGCAAACATGGCGAAGAAAACACCTATGTGCATATCCACGTGCAGGAACGGTACCCGGTTGAATTAACCGTCTATCCATCCGACCGGGCGCACTATGTGTTTAAGTCTTCCATTACCGGCAAGGCGATGGAGCGAGCTTCCCTGGCCGAGTTCGAACAGTTTTTGCAATCGGAATATCCCAATTTGGAACTTGATGAAGCTGTGGAAGAAGCGGAAGATCGGCTCGATCGGTTTCAAGTTTATGCCTCACTTTTGTTTCCGCTGGGGCAGGTGAAGCAGAGCCGTAAGTATCATCCGGAAGGAGATGCCTTGTATCACAGTTTGCAGGTCTACGATTTGATGTGTGATGAGGTGCCCTATGATGAAGAACTGCTGCTGGCAGCTCTATTACACGACGTAGGCAAGGGGATCGATCCTCTGGATCATGTCCAGGCGGGTCTGGAGGCGCTCAGCGGCTTCATCACACCGCGGACCCATTGGTTGATTGAACATCATATGGAGGCCCATAAACTGGCCGAAGGAACCATCGGGGCCCGGGCTCGGCGTCGGTTACAGGAATCGGAGAACTACGAGGACCTGCTCCTCCTGGGAGAATGCGACCGGGGAGGACGGGAGAGAGGCGTCGAAGTCCCTGAGGTCGAGGAGGCATTGGAGTACATCCGCGGGCTTGTCTGAACCCAAGCGTATGAGTTTCCTGTGACGATTCAGGATTTTCGTGGATGTGATCTTCCGTCTGATTCCTCAGTTCGCTACAACGGAGCGACCTGATCAAAACCGTGCCGGCATGGTGCGATCAGAGTGCCTGGAGAAGTGGTGACTTGTTCACTTTTTCTGGAAGGCTTGCCCAGCGCGAAACGGGTGAGTAATCGTTCCCGCCTGCAGTGGGGAACGCCTCTTCTTCGGAACGAGAGGCTCGGCTGCCACGTGAGATGAACCCGAAGGATATCTTTCTTGTCCAGAAGGATGTTCTCGCAGCGCTCCCGTACCGTATTTCTTTAAGCAGATATAACTAGAATGAATTACGACTCACCGGATTCCTGTCCCATGGAATCTCCCAATTATGAACCCGCCTGTCTGACAGAGGCTTCCAGTTGCGAAGTCGCTCTCCCCGTTTCTGCTACTGACATTCCGACATCCGTTTCTGTACCGGTGATGTCCACAGCAGAAAAATCACCCCCCACCTTCAAATTCTGGGGAGGTTGTATTCTGGCTCTTGCGGCACTGGCAATGTTTATGTCGGGACCAGGGCAGTCCTACTCGGTGGCCGTTTATATCGACCCGATGTTGGAGAGTCTGAATCTCTCAAGTAGTTTTATTGCAGGTTGGTTCGTGAGTGATGCTGCCGGTCAAGCTGGTTCCCTTGATCGAACGATCTATTCCGCGGCATATACATTGGCGACGCTGGTTGGTGGTTTCTGCCTCCCTTTCATCGGGAGAATGCTCGATAAGCAGGGCGCTCGCGTGATGCTTCCGCTCGTCGCGATCTTGCTCGGGCTGGCCTGTTATTCCATGTCATTGGTGACTGGTCTTCTCGGGCTGTGCCTCTGCTTTACTGCCATCCGATCGCTGGGGCAGGGAACGCTTACGTTGATTTCGACCTGGATGGTGAGTGAATGGTTTGCCAAACGACGGGGAATCGCGACCGGTTTGATCAGCGTGGGCGGAACACTCTCTGTGCTGTTGATTCCCCAAATGAATCGTTGGGTCATTTCTAATTATGACTGGCGGACTGGTTGGATTGTTTGCGGCGCTCTGGTTGTTGTTTCACTGGTTGTCCCCAGCCTGTTGTTCGTACGAAATCGACCGGAAGACATTGGCCTTTATCCCGATGGGGCGCCTGGCCCCGTGGCCGCGATGGAGGCCCAGGAGAAACAGGAACTGAAAAAACCGGAACCTCAACTTCTACTACCCGATGAAGAATCATTCGAGTTGAGTGAAGCGATCCGCTCTGCGGCGTTCTGGAAGGTGGCGATGGTGCTCGGCGTCAGTGCGATGTTGGGGACCGGTTTGATTTTTCACCAGGTCTCCATGCTGGAAGAACGTCAGATTTCCACTGAGTGGGCTGTTAACCTGATCGGGTTTCAGGCGATCATTGCGACCTTGGCGAGCCTGATTTCCGGATATATGTGTGATAAGAATCTGATTCGCGCCGCCCTCGTGATTGCCATGTTCAGTCTGACGGCGAGTGTGCTCGTTCTGTTGATGATGCCCGCGGCCTGGTTCGCCATCTTTTATTCCGGATGCCTTGGTTTTCAAGGGGGGACGTTAAGAAGTGCGGGAACTGTTGTCTGGCCAAACTACTTTGGTCGTCTGCATCAGGGTTCGGTGCGGGGGATGGCTCTTTCGATTCAAATCTACGCCGCTGCACTGGGGACCTTGCCGCTGGCTTTTTCGAAAGACTTCTTCGGGACGTACTGGTACGGGTTGATCTTCTTCCTGATCTTGCCGTTATTCGCCGGTCTCTGGGTAGCCACCCTCAAACGACCCGTACGGAAACTGGCTGAGTAGTGGATTACTTTCTACGAAATGTACTGCATGGATTCATTCCGGGTGCCACGGCTAGACTCGCTAGCCGTGCCATTGTGAGATTGAATGACGAGAGATTTCCAATGGGAAACATTCATTGTAATTAGACAGAAATACGTAGTAGAACTTTGTACGAAAGCTACAGGTAACCCGGCAAACATAACCTCTTAGTATGCCTGCGTAATGGCACGGCTAGCGAGTCTAGCCGTGGC
>JAGQQC010000263.1 GCA_020426395.1 Planctomycetaceae bacterium | reverse complement strand
TGGCTCGGAAGAGGTTGTTACTTCTTCTTCATTCACGGGGAATGTCACAAATAAGCGTAAAAGAGAAAGGGACAGAGTAGAGGAAGGTCAATTTCCCGTCGCCAGTTTAACCCGGTTCTCTCTTCTACCGTCACCATTATTTCAAAATCGGTCTGATTTTCGTAAGATAGCCATTCAACTGACGAATCAGGGGGGATGTTTTCCATTCCCCAGCTCAATCTGAATTTCATTCGGGAAAGAAGAACACCTTGCCGACGGTCGCGGGATATTCTGAAGAACAACTCCAGGAACGGGGACTCGATCCGGCCAAACTCCCGCAGCATATCGCGGTGATCATGGATGGGAACGGACGCTGGGCTCGTTCGCGTGGCCTCCCCCGGATTGAAGGACATCGGCGAGGCGTTAAAAGTGTTCGTCGAATCGTCGAAGAATGTGCGCGACTTGGCGTGGGATACTTAACTCTCTATTGCTTCAGCAGTGAAAACTGGAAACGCCCGCAACACGAACTCAATCTGCTCATGTCGCTTCTCAAACAATATGTCATTGAAGAGCGTTCGGAAATAATGCGACAAAACCTCCGTTTTCGTACGATTGGGCGAAAAGAAGGTCTGGGTGAAGAAGTCCTGGCCGAAGTTCAGAAAACGATCGACTACAGTCGAGAGAACAGCGGTATGTGCCTCTGTCTCGCTCTCAATTACGGTAGCCGAGGAGAGATGGTCGATGCGGTTCAAGCCATTGCCGAAAAAGTACAAGCCGGCACCCTCACCCCATCCGACATCAATGAAGAAACGATCGCCGATCATCTTTACACGCAGGGCATGCCCGATCCCGATCTCGTCATTCGAACTTCGGGTGAAATGCGGGTGAGTAACTTTCTACTCTGGCAGTTAAGCTATGCGGAGCTTTGGGTCACGGAGAAACATTGGCCGGAATTCCGTGAAGAAGAATTGCATCAGGCGCTGCGTGATTATGCCAGCCGGGATCGCCGCTTTGGCGGATTGAAGGGATAACAATTTATGCTCGCCTGGCGTCTCGGTATATCTGCCATTCTAATACCGCTGATCTTTTTTCTCTTCTGGATCGATCAACGATCTGGCGAAAGCGCGATCATCCTGTGGAGCTTCTGTTCGCTCGTGTTGGTGCGGGCTGCTTACGAACTTAAGGTGATGCTCAGTCGCCGAAATATGCAACCCGCCTGGCGTATACCGACGTTGTTAGGTGTCGCAATCGTCACCGCCGGCTGGATCCCCCACTGGATATCCTTTCCCGCTCCCTGGAACGAAAGCCTGGTCTGGATCGCACTGACGGTCAGCGTGTCGATCCTGCTGCTCTTTCTCAATCGGGCCATCCTCTTTCGAGACCCGGGACAGCAGATGGAAACCTTGGGATCAGAATTACTGATTCTGACTTACCTGGGTCTGTTGATCGCCGTGACCTCCCAATTGCGGTGGGTCGCGGAGGCGTCGATGGGATATCTGGCGATCGGTTCGTTGATCTTCGCCGCCAAAGGAGGAGACATCGGGGCTTATTTTCTGGGACGGTATTTCGGTAAGACAAAATTAATTCCCCGCCTGAGTCCTGGCAAGACCCGTGTGGGAGGCCTCGGCGCATTGATCGGAGGGGGCCTCGCTTCGGTCCTCTGGTTTGAGTTCACCACCGGAAGATTTATGACGGACCAGGCACCTCCCGCGATCTGGGCCAGCTTGGTTTATGGAATCGTCATCGCGATTGTCGGACTCATCGGAGATCTTGCCGAATCATTGATCAAACGGGACTGCGAACAAAAAGACTCCGCCGCGTTGATGCCTGGATTCGGAGGTTTACTCGATTTGATCGATTCGGTCATTTACGCCGGACCAGTCGCTTTAATTCTCTGGTACGTGTTACCACTTAAAACCTGGTAACCGAGAGGTTACTCCCACTCTTCCGTGAACTCGATTACCGTTTTCGCACTTTCCCCCGGACGTTCTTGCACATACCGGGGAACAGCATATCCCGGTAATCGGCTGCGTAATTCTCGAATGAGTTCACGTCCTCGCTGCGGCAGGACTTCAAAATGAGAAACTCCTTTCACCCGATCTAATTGATGCAGGTAATATGGGAGAACACCCTCCTGAACCAACCGTTCGCTCAATTCGACCAGCGCATCAATGTTGTCGTTGATACCTTTTAATAAGACCGATTGATTCAACAGACTCAACCCAGCCTGCTTCAACCTGGAAAGTCCAACGGCACAATCACCTATTATTTCCCGAGGATGATTCGCATGCACAACGACCACCACCGAGAATCGTGAGCTTGCCAATAAGCTCAGTAGTTCCGCATTCACTCGAGAGGGGAGTACGATTGGCAATCGGGTGTGGATTCGCAGACGCGTCAGGTGAGGAATTTCGGAGAGCAGGTCATGTAACTCGCGCAGACGAACGTCCGTCAGCATCAACGGATCTCCCCCACTGAGAATAACCTCGTGGATCGAATTATCCGAACGAATATAATCCAAAGCTGGTTCCCAGTCGGCCAAACAACTCGGTTCCTGCTGATACGGATAGTTCCTTCGAAAGCAATACCGACAATTCACCGCACAACTTCGGGCGGCGATCATCAGAACACGTCCCTGATATTTATGCAGGAGACCAGGCACCGCCCGGGCCGCTTCTTCTTCTAGTGGATCGAGAAGAAACCCGGGGACTTCTTTTGTTTCTGCCCCCAACGGGAGAACTTGCAGCAACAGGGGATCGTGGGGATTTCCCGGTTCCATCCGATCGAGAAATGACTCCGGGACAAAGACCGGGAATTCGGGATTGTAAAGCAAGGGTAGCCCAGCCGAATCAAAATCAGCAGGTTCCAAGCCAAGACGATCCAGTAAATCGTCCAGTCTGCGGACTGCCGAGACGAGTTGATCGCTCCAGCGAGGGGAATCCGTTTTGAGGGGAGGAATCGGGTCGGCAGACATCGACAGGGCATTTCCGGGAAAATTCAGGCCTAAAACGGCCTGTTTCTAATGAAATCCGGGTAAAACAGGATTATCTCGATGTTCCTCTCCCGGGCGGCATATGATATTCTTTTGCCGCCAGTCTCTCCAGACCCCGCTTCGGTCTCCCTCACCCTGTGAGAGAAAATGAACCCGTGGGAGAAAACGGAACCATACTGAACGAATTTCCCGGCACTATAGACCGGTCAGCTTTCATACTTCTAAGAGAACGAGTCATGCCTCAGATTAACACAGGAGATTTTCGTAAAGGTACCAAAGTCATTCTCGATGGCGAACCTTACGATATGCTCGAATGCAATTTCGTGAAGCCGGGTAAAGGCCAGGCGCTGTATAAAACCCGTCTGCGGAATATCCTGAAAGGAACGATTCTGGACCGCACTTATAAGAGTGGCGACAGTTTGGAAGCCGCCGATATTCGTAAGTCCGATGGCCAGTATTTGTATCGCGATGCCAACGGGTATGTCTTCATGGATAACGACTCCTACGAACAATACACAATGGAAGAGGCAGTCGCTGCGGACAAGGTGAAGTTCCTGCTGGAAGGGGCAACCGTCCAGATGTTGTACTGGAACGATCAATTGATCGACATGACTCCACCGCAACATGTCACTTTAGAAGTGACTTACACCGAACCGGCTGCCAAAGGAAATACGGCTACCAACGTGACCAAACCGGCTACAGTTGAGACGGGTGCCGAAATTCAGGTTCCCGCGTTCATCGAACAGGGTGATCGAGTGAAAATTGACGCCTCCACTGGCGACTATGTCGAACGTGTTCGCGTCTGAGTTGTTGTTCCCGTAGGAACGGGAACAACATCGAGCAAATCATCAGCAAGCCAGTTCTGCACCTGACTTTCCTGAACATTCAAACGCCAAAGGAGATAGCGAATGAGTTCAATTCAACTGGGTGTCTATCTGATTGCAACCTTTCTGGCGATCCGTTCGCTCTCGTCCCTGATGACACACCATCGGCAACATTATCTGTTGAAACGAGTTCAACAGATAAAACAGCAAATCGATGAGAATGCACGGAAAACCCGTACGGCTCAACTGAAAGAACATGCCCGCCAGCTTCAGGAAACTCGAAACCGGCAGGAAGCTCAGTCCGCAGAAAAAAAACAGAAAAAAGCAGGCACTGCCGCCTGAACCCGCCAGTCAGGTCTCCGGTCCTGATATGATGGCGGTTCCCGCAGAGCCGCACCTGGAGCCTATCCGCCTCAATTGAGATAAGTTGATCTGAAAGACCTTTTGATTCCTCATAAAAATACCATGACGACCGAGTCCGCTATCAATACCCCCGAGCATAACCATAAACTGTATATCGAGACGGTCGGCTGTCAGATGAACGTCCTCGACAGCGAACTGGTCGTGGGGGCATTGCGTCAGGATGGTTACGAACTAACCAACGACATGTTTGATGCAGACACAGTTCTCTTCAATACTTGCAGCGTCCGTGAGCATGCCGAGCACAAAATTTACAGCCAGCTTGGCCGGATGAAGTTCAGCAAACGGAAACGCCCCAATCAGGTCATCGGCGTCATTGGTTGCATGGCTCAGAAGGATCAGAAGCTGATTTTCCGCCGCGCCCCACATGTCGATATGGTGGTGGGAACCGGACAACTGGCGGAAATTCCCCGCATGGTGCAGGAAGCCCGGGCAAACCGGGAACGGGCGATGGCCGTCAGTCTAGGAAGAAAAGCAGGCTCGCGCGATACCGTCAGCCGTAGCTTTGAAAGTTACGACCCACTCCGGGAACCGGAAATGCGTCCGTCTCCTTTTCAGGCTTACGTACGAATCATGATCGGTTGCGACAAGTTCTGCACCTACTGCGTCGTCCCATCAACCCGCGGCCCCGAACAAAGCCGTGCTCCCAGCCATATTCTGAGTGAAACCAAAGTTCTTGCTGACCAGGGCGTGAAGGAAATCATTCTTCTGGGTCAGACAGTCAACAGTTACAAGCATACTGAAGAGGACAAACTTCATCGGCTATCCGATTTGCTTTACATGCTGCATGACGTCGAGGGAATCGAACGGATCAAATTCGTAACCAGCTACCCCAAAGACATGGGGAACGACTTACTCGAAGCGATGCGCGATTTACGCAAAGTCGCTCATTACATCCACGTGCCGATTCAATCGGGCTGCGACGATGTTCTGAAGAAAATGAAGCGGGGCTATACCGTCGAGCAATACCGCGAAATGATGGGACGCATCCGCGAGATCCTTCCGGATTGTGCGGTCTCCAGCGACTTTATCGTTGGGCATCCCGGGGAAACGGAAGAATCCTTCGAGAAAAGTATGGATGTCATCCGCGAGTTCCGCTTCAAGAACAGTTTCATCTTCAAATACAGCCCACGCCCCGGCACCAAGGCTTATGACCTGTATGAAGACGAAATCCCGGACAAGATAAAAAAACGTCGAAACAACGAGATGCTCGCCCTGCAGAATGAAATCAGCGAGGAAGACAACACGAATTTCATTGGCAAGGAAGTCGAAGTCCTCGTTGAGGGTCCGAGTAAAAACGAAGAGAAAAAATCAGATAATCAATCAACAGCAGAGAGCGCGGACCCCAATGGCCCGATTCAACTGATGGGCCGCACACGTTGTGACCGGATTGTAGTCTTCGATGGCAACCCCCGCTTAACGGGCAGCCTCACGAACATCGGCGTTTACGACTGCACTCCAACCACGCTGATGGGCACGATCGTCACCCGTGCATATCAACACGGCACTGATGGAATGCTCCCCATCTTGCAGTAGTAGAGGAGTGGCTCAGACAACTTCTCTAAATTGTCGGGCACATCCAGTAATGGATCTCCGCGGTCGATTTATTTCCCATTCAAGATCGATTGCAGCGCATCTTCCAGGCTGAGTAGCTCAAACAGGAAACCATGTTCCTCCAGTTTGGCCGGGATCACATTCGCACTCGCGAGCAATAAATCGTCTGCCATCTCTCCCAAGGCAAGTCGTGCAGCAAAGGCGGGAACAGGCAGGCAGGTTGGCCGCTTCAAAACTTTTCCCAAAGTCCGGGTAAACTCCTGATTGGTCACCGGACAGGGAGCCGTCCCATTTACGGGACCAGAAATTTCGGTGTGCGTCATACTGAAATGAAAGATCCGCACCAAATCCTCCAGCGCAACCCAACTCCAGTATTGCCGACCCGATCCGATTTTTCCTCCCAGGCCCAGTTTGAAGGGCAGCAACATTTTCTGGAGTGCCCCTCCTTCTTTCGCTAACACAATCCCAATTCGAATAATGACCACCCGGATTCCCGCTTCCTGAGCAGGAACGGTCGCTTCCTCCCATACTTTGCACGTCTCTGGTAGGAAACCCGTTCCCGGTTCACTTTCCTCAGTCAGTTGAGTCTCCCCACGATCACCGTAATAACCGAGTGCAGAAGAACTGACGAAGACTTCAGGACGGTTTTCCAGCTCCGCTAATGTTTCCGAGAGTAACAGGGTCCCTTTTTCTCGGCTTTCAACAATTCGCTTTTTTAATTCCGGATTCCACCGTCCTGCGGCAATATTTTCCCCCGCCAAATGGACAACCGCATCAAC
>JAGQQC010000262.1 GCA_020426395.1 Planctomycetaceae bacterium | reverse complement strand
AAGCTGAATGAAATTCTTGGTTCAGTCCAACCCGAAACTGAATAACCGACCTCAAACGCCTCCCCGGTCTGAAGAAAGCTTGAATGGGGCATTCCTGACAACCGATAAAACCGGTAGATGATTTGGCGAGCCCCTTTGCGCGCTGAGTATTCCATGTTTCTACTAATAGCATAAGATGACAGGACAGGAGAGATGGAAGACGATGGTCCTCCCGGCGTGCCGGAGTGGGTGGTCACCTATGGAGACATGATGTCTCTTCTGCTGACCTTCTTCATCATGCTCGTCTCCCTCTCCGAAGTGGTTGCAGACCAAAAATATCGCGCGATTCTGGAAGCCCTGCAAGCTTATGTCGGCTACGACTTCGCCCCTGCGAACCCTCCTGGAAAAAGCTTTCCACACAACAGTATGCTGGAAAAAATGACGAAGCTGGGTTCGTGGAAAGATGAATCCAAGGACAACGGAGGTTTACGCAGACGTTCCACCAGCGGGGAAGATCTGCGCGTATTCCGCAACCGGGAAGGAAAAGTAATCCTGGTCGGGGAACCAATCTACTTTGAAGGTAGAAGCAAGGTTCTGGCGGAATCGGAAATTCACAAACTCCAGGTGATCGCTGACAAATTAATGGGAAAACCCAATAAGGTTGAAATCCGGTCGCATTGCTCCGAATCGATCCCCGAAAGGGAAAAAAGAGACCTTTGCTACGATCGCGGGCGGTTTATTTATGATTCACTGGTCGATGTCCTGCATATTGAACCCGAACGGCTACGAATCGGAGTCGCCGGTTCAACAATGCCGGTGGAAAAAAAACAGTTCGATACCAATGAAAATCATAACCGGATCGAAGTTTTAATTCTCGACTCATTCAGTGAAGAGTTCGTAGGGCCGCGCCGTTAAGGACCTGGTTGTCACAGTTTCTCAGGTCTTGGCCATACATCCATCCAGGTAAGCTCGAGACTCATTGATCGCCTCCGTAATCGCCGAGGTCGTCTCCAGAATCGGTACGCCACGAGGAACGGGATGCATAAAGACTTCCGTGAATCCCTGGTAATTGTGCTTCTTGAGTGCTGCGATGATGGGAGTAAAATCGAGATCCCCCCGCCCTGGCATCTGAAGCATTTCCTGTTCTTTAGGAAGCTTTGTAGATGATCCCATGCCGTGCTGCTGAGCATAGAAAAAGACGACTTTTTTCCCGAGATCATCCGCAATCTGGCCAATTAGTTCTCCATCCTGTGGCAGATGGTGGGGTGCGAGAGCAAGTCCCAGTCGGTCTGAAGTAGCCGCTTCACCGAACCAGCGAATTGAATCGGGAGATTCGAGCATGCTATTCGCATGATTTTCAACCGCGATGGTGCAACCATATTTCTCCGCTTCTTCCACATGGGGCTTCATTTTCTCAACAAAACTCTGCACCGCCGATTTTAATTCAGACCCAGTCAGCCCCTTGGGACCCGACGCACCGCAGACCAATACTGTCCCCGGACCAGCAACGGTATGGGCGAACTTCATTTCTCCCGCGAGATTGAACGGGCCTTTCACATAGCAGGTGACGATGCCCAGTTTAACATCGTGTTTTTCCAATAAAGCTTTGAATGCCTCATGGCCCATCTCCTCGGCCTGCTCGCGTTGATTACCATGGCGCTTCGGCCAAATGTCGATGTACTTCGTACCGGTCTTGTGAACTTCACTCAGAACCGTTTCGACGTCGGTATAACCATACATCGCAGAGTTCAGAATGTAATTCAGTTGAAACTTATCTTCAGCGGCATAGGAGGAGGATAATAGAGTCTCTCCTAAAACTCCCGCAGTTAAACCACCAAGGAGGGTTGTCTTCAACATCTCCCGACGGGTCAGTTCCGTTTCAAACTCATTCATCTGTAGCACTTTCTATGGAGTAGACTCTTCGCGGCCTGAAGAAATTCATTCACTTCTGAACAAAACACCATGCGGATTATACAGTCTCAAAACCGGCGCGCTGTTCACGGGAAAGTTTTGCATTCGCTTCCTCATCTCCCAGAAAGATCTCTTCATCCGGGTCCCATTTCAGGGGGCGTCCCAGCTCCATCGAAATATTGGCGAGGTGACAGGTGCTGACGGAACGATGCTGGCCTTCCACATCAGAAATCGTCTGCTTACGCGAACGAATACAGTCGAAGAAGTTACCCATGTGATTGATGATCGCATCCAACTTACCGACTCGTTCAGGACGATCCAGATTATCGTTGTCATACACATTGAAAATCTCCCGTCCAAGCGGATTAGAAGACAACGCATCCACGGGTGCTCCTGAAATCGAGCCCCTGTTGACAAAAATTCTCCCTTCGTCTCCCTCGAACAGAATTCCCCGACGGCCTTCGTCTCGAATGAGTAGTTCCACTCCATTGGCATATTTCAGATCAGCCTGGAAATCACTCGCCACATTGTACCCGTTGGGAATATCCGGGTACTTTGCACGACCGTTGATTTCGACGGGCAAACTGTCAATCGCCCATTGAGCGATATCAATGTGGTGCGCCCCCCAGTCGGTCATCTTGCCACCGGAATATTCGCGCCACCAGCGGAAAGTATAGTGCGACCTCTCTGGAATATAGGCCACATCGGGTGTTTGCCCCTGCCAAAGGTCCCAGTTGAAATGCTCGGGGACTTTACGTGTTTCAAAAGGCCCCCCCGTTGGGTTTTTATCTGTAGTGCAAGTCACACGTTTCAGATTACCAATCCGCCCTTGTCGAACCATCTCTACCGCCAACCGGAAGCGATGATCACTCCGTTGCCAGGTTCCAACTTGCACAACTTGATTCGAACTGCCGACAACATCACGAAGTTTTTTTCCTTCGTCAATCGTCAACGTAAGCGGCTTTTCGCAGTAGACATCTTTGCCTGCCCGGCAGGCATCAATCAACATCTTGGTATGCCAGTGATCGGGAGCCCCGATCAAAATGACGTCTACATTTTTTTGTTCCAGAAGATCGAGATAATTTTCATAAATCTGCGGCGTACTGCCGAAGCTGGCCCGGGCCTGCTCTCGCACATGACGATCAACATCCGCAATTCCGACAATGTCGCCGTACAATCGAGCTTTCTCAGTAATTACAGATCCCTGGTATCGCATCCCAATCGCACCAACACCTAACTTTTCATTGGGTGACCGTGAGGCTTCTGCAGCACGAACAGGGTTCACGTATATTCCCGGGGCCACTCCAGCCAGTCCCATCGTTAAACCAGCGAGAGTGGATTTTTTGAGAAAATCTCGACGGGTGGTTGCGTTCGTAGAGGAAGAAATCGATTCGGATTTCGCGCGGGACATGAATAGCAGGCCTTTTTCACGAATAAGGTTTTAGTCTGAGAATAGCCTCTCATTATCGACACTGAAGCGTCGATTGTAACCTCTTCCACGAGCCAGGATGTGAAATATTTGGGGAATTTTGATTTGCGACTTTTGAAGCTTGAAATACTTAAAAAGTCGGCCTCAGTATTGTCGATAGACCAGTCGAGCAAATCAGAAATAAATCGGAGTGGGGGTAAATCCGAGAATGAGAAAAGCAAGCGTTAACCAGCCGACGACAATGCGCATGCGCCCCAAGCTTATTTGATCATCCCCTGTTGGAGGATGCTTCACTCCCATCAGAACAACCAGAATCAGCATGATGACGTAAGTGTATCTGCTGAACCAGATCATCAAGGCAACAGTCAACAGGGTCAAACCCATCGCAACATGATGTGCACGCCGACCGAGTAAGGCATAGAGAATATGACCTCCATCCAACTGTCCCAGCGGAATCAGATTGAGTGCTGTGACGAATAAGCCTACCCAACCTGCATAAAGTAGCGGCGTTAATTCGATCTCCGTGTTCGGAGGTTGCTCTCCAAGCACTTGCGCTGCCATCAATTTCAAAATTAGTGGGTCACCAAATCGGACGATTCCCAGGTCTTCATAGTTGGGAGGAAGCTCCAGGTAACTTGACGACATTAATCCGAAGTACAAAATCGGAACCGTCAACACTAACCCCGCCAACGGCCCTGTCACGGCAATATCGAACAGGATTTTGCGATTCCGCCAACCGCTACGCTGGACGATAACGGCTCCCATCGTACCGAACAGTTGAATGACTGGCAGTGGAATAAAATAGGGTAACGATGCTGGCACACCGTATCGTCTCGCCTGTAAATAGTGTCCCAGTTCATGAAAGGTCAGAATTCCCATGATTCCCAGCGAATACCCGAATCCCCAATAGAGCAATTTGCCTTGGTCACCAACCCAGCCTCCCGTCGACGGCAGCAATTCGTTCGACATAATCGCCCCGGCCAGAAATGTGCTTAGAAAAGTCGCCAGGTAAAGCATCGCCGCCAGATAATACCGCGGTGGCAATTCATAGAAGTGTTCATGCGGAACAGAAGACCGGCGTTTTTGAGCAGATTCATCTACAATGATGATTTCGACCGGCTCACGAGCAGGTTCCAAACCTGAAGGCGAAACTTCAGAAGGTGAAGACTCTGGTAAATCCATGAAACAACTTTACACAAAGTGAACCTGAAACCCTCTGATGGGTCACATTCTCCCTTGTTTTACAGGCTGAAGAACAGCCACAACCGGGTTTCAGGATGGGTTCAAGAACGTTCTAAATACTTCTGGGGAAGAATTTATCTTATATCAAATGAAGCAGAGTAGAGGACAGAGATAAAGCAAGTAGTCACTCTAACTGGACGATGTCGTCATTCTTGGCCAGACAAAGAATTAAGTCAATTGACGAAATATTTCCCATTCACCTGTTAAAACATTGACAAAACAGACATTTTGTCTACGTTACATAGACACGACGTCTACGAAAGGATAAACGATGTCCTCGCTCCCGATCCCCACCGTCACTGATGCGGAACTGGAAATCCTGCGATTGCTCTGGGAAACAGCTCCGCTCACTGTCCGACAAATCACGAAGCCACTCTACCCCGCCTGTAAAGCATCCGATGTGGCCACTGTACAAAAACTGATTCAGCGGTTGGAAAACAAAAAACTGGTCACCCGCGACCGCTCAGCCCATGCGCATCAATTCAGCCCGTCCATGACCCAACATGAATTTGCTGGCGCCCAACTAGCCGAAATGGCGGACAAGCTTTCAGAGGGTTCTCTCACTCCCTTGCTGGTTCATCTCGTCGAATCGGAACGAATCAGTGCGGAAGACCGCTTAGAAATTCGCAAACTTCTCAGTCGTCACAGCAAATAGAAATAATCGTAAACAGAAATAAAGGTATCGCAGTATGTCTTCTGCTTTCTTGGAAATCGGTTTGATAAACGCGTTGGTGACGACCTTACTGGCAGTTTTTGTCTGGTTGATCACTCGTCATTGGAAAAACCCCTTCCTGGCGACACTGTTATGGTCTGCCCTGCTGATCAAACTGGTGACTCCTCCCCTGTTCTCCGTTGCGTTTTCGGTTCCAAGTTCAATGCAGGCCTGGTTTGTATCGCCCCCTGCCGAAGAAATCGCCACCACACAATCAATTCCCCCGGCTTGGGACACAACCCATGACTCCATTTCATCTCCATTGAGCCCGACGTCAATGGAATCAAAATCTTCCGTGAATATCTCGCCCTCCCCGCTTCCTCTTTCTCCAGAGTTGCAACAGGAATTAGAAAGAGCTTTGTCAGAAAAACAACCATTCTCTGTTGAAAGTCAAAACGAATCCCCAAGTCCTCCCCCTCTGGAAGTGCAATCTGACCAACAGATTCCCGAAGAAAATACTCCCCCGGAGTTTACCAGTCCGGAAGAGCCCGTTTTTGTGCTCTCCGGTATCACTCCCCAAAATAAATTTCCAGAAAATCAGACCAGCTCTGAACGGATTGCTACGTCTCCATCAGACACGGAAGCTTTAACAGATATTTCTTCAACAGATGAAAAAGTATCCGCCCTCACTTGGTTATGGAGTCCTCAACTCTGGATCACATTCTGGTTATCCACATCGTTATTTTTTCTGCTACTGATGATCAAACGGAGTTGGCAATTCTCCCGGTTACTCAAGAATGCCGTACAGGGATCAGAGATTCTGCAAACACGCACCTCACAGATAGCCCAGCAAATTGGCCTTAAGTCTGTTCCTCATGTCTTTCTCGTGGAGGCGGCAGTCTCTCCCATGATCTGGCCATTCGGTCGACGGGCATCGATATTGCTTCCTTCTCACCTGCTCGATTCATTAACGGAACAGAAACAGAATCTCGTCATCGCGCATGAATTGATTCACCTGAAACGGAAAGACCATCTCTTCCGTTGGTTCGAATTAACCGTACTGGCCTTGTACTGGTGGTTACCGATAGTTCGGTTTATTCGGCGTGAACTGCATATTGCCCAGGAAAAATGCTGCGATGCCTGGGTCTGCCATTTCTTCCCCGAAAACAGATTCGATTACGGCGAAACATTACTCGCAACAGCCGAACTCCTGCAAACCCCTACTGCCGCTCCTCTTCTGGCCACAGAATTTGGTCGCCCGAACAGTCTTCGCATAAGGATCGAAACGATGCTGAATTCAGACCATTCTCTCCCTTTGAATCGTCGCACTTTTCTCACATGCCTGTT
>JAGQQC010000261.1 GCA_020426395.1 Planctomycetaceae bacterium | reverse complement strand
ATTGAGTGCAAAAGGGTGTTCCTCGAAGTGGAGAGAAATTCGTCAACGGACATCGTGAAAGAACCTGACGTACATAAGGTAACGTAAAATGACCGCAAATGGATCAGTCTGAAATGGGAAATTTCGCTGTACAAAACATAGCTTCTGAAACGGCCACTCCTGAATTTCGTGAAACCGAAGTTGTCCGGACGGGATGTCCCTCCTATAGTGACGGCTCATAACCCGCGTAACCCGACCAGTTGGACAGTTGTGTTCATTGGGGAATGGATGAGTCAGGTCTCTTCACAAAAAAAATTGCTCGTCGAATTGGCGACTCGGGGAAATTTGACCGAAAGCCAGTTCCTCGCTTACAGTTCCGACATTGCCCAGTCTTTACTGGCGGGATCCCTGCATTGTTCTTCGGAACAGTTGGAACGATTAGTGGCGAGCGACCTCGAATTGCTCTTCCAGCTCTATGACGACCATTGTTTTCAGGGACTTTGCCGGAAATTGATCGCCGATGAGGGGGCCGAGCTTCGGTTTCGTTGTTCGAACCGCATGACTCGCGCGGGAGGAAAAACGACTCGCCGAACCTATGCTCGGCGGGCGCGGGGGAAGGCCTGGCGAGAATATGAAATTGCGATCTCCAGTTTTCTACTGAACGACAATTTTTCTGCAAACAGCCGCCCCATTTCCGTTTGCGGTTACGTTTGTGAGCATCGTCTGCACGCATTGCAGCGAATTATGGAGCATGAAATTGTCCATCTGATTGAAATGCTACTATGGGACAATTCCAGTTGCGCCGCATCCCGGTTTCGGGGAATCGCCTCGCGCTGGTTCGGGCACCGGGAATTTAATCATCAACTGATCACTCCCCGCGAGAAAGCCCTGGTCGATCATGGAGTTCGCCCAGGTTCTGTCGTACAATTTGAGTATGAGGGCCGTGCCCAGACGGGCATTGTCAACCGCATCAGTAAGCGGGCGACTGTGCTTGTGCCCGATCGCCGCGGCGAACGATATTCCGATGGTCGCCGATATCTCAAATTCTACGTGCCACTCGCTTCACTTAAGCGGGTGCAGTAAATGAGACTCAACATCTCTCCTCTATTTCCCATGCTCGCCAGGATTTTCTCATGGCCCATCAATCCGAATTCTCCGTGCTTCCCGCCGATGATCAGTTACACCAGGTGCTTCGTGATCTTCAATTTGTTCCTTCCGTCAATCCGCATCCTGAATACCTGACGAAAGAACAGATCGAACAATTCAACGAGCTGGGTTACCTCAAAGGTTTTCGCATCTACTCCACGGAGGAGATGAACGACATCCGGACGTACTTCGATCAGTTGCTCGAAAAGGTGGTCGCCGAAGGAGGGGATAGTTATTCCATCAGTACGGCCCATCGTAAATATGGCCGGGTGTGGGATATTCTCACAGAGAAACGGATCACTCGCCTGGTGAATGACCTTTTGGGGCCCGATGTGATTGGTTGGGGCTCTCACTTTTTCTGCAAGATGCCTCACGACGGTAAATCCGTTGCCTGGCACCAGGACGCCAGCTACTGGCCGTTGACACCTTCCAAAGCGGCGACCGTTTGGTTGGCGATTGATGATGCCGATGTCGAAAACGCCTGCATGCGATTTCTTCCGGGGTCTCATCTGCATGGAGCCATTGCTTATCGAAAAAGTGAAACGACCGAAGGGAACGTATTGAATCAGACGGTGGAAGATGTTGACCAGTTTGGTGAGCCAGTCAATGTCGAACTGAAAGCGGGTGAAATTTCCATTCATAGCGATATGCTGCTACACGGGTCCGAAGCCAACGAATCAGACCGCAGGCGTTGTGGATTAACTCTCCGGTATTGTTCTGCTCACGTCCGTGCGCATTTGAACTGGAATGAAAAAGGAGTCCACGTTTGCGGCACCGACGATTCCGGTCACTGGGCCAATCAACCCCGCCCGGAACAAGATTGATTCAAGAAAATAGAATATTTGAAACGTATGACGGAATCAATCTCCATTCCTCCAGTCGCATTACCCCCGCTAGGCACAGACCCTCCGCGTGCGGCCTATATCCATGTCCCATTTTGTGTCCATCGATGTGGTTACTGTGATTTTACACTCGTCGCCGGTCGCGATGACTTGATGGATGATTATTTGGAAGCGCTCGAACTTGAATTGCGGCGACAAGTTCAGACACAACGCACCCTGGATACACTCTTTCTGGGGGGAGGAACGCCATCACATCTGACGGTTCCGGCTCTGAAGAAACTTTTTACACTGCTGAACGAGTGGTTCGAATTAACGACCGGGTATGAATTTAGTATCGAAGTCAATCCAGCCGGATTGTCGATCGAGAAAATGGATCTCTTTCGAGAAGCGGGCATCAATCGGATCAGCCTTGGGCTACAGTCGTTCGATGATGAAATTTTGCGAACCCTCGAACGTGATCACCGTTACGCTGATATCGAACAAGTAGTACCGCAGTTACAGGAACGGTTTGAGAATGTTTCGTTCGATTTGATTTTCGGAGCACCGGGAGAATCACTCGATCTGTGGCAGGAAACATTAACCCGCGCGATCTCATTCCAGCCACAACATATCTCGACCTACGGTTTGACTTATGAGAAAGGAACCACTTTCTGGAAACGACGTGAGCGGGGAGAATTGGTTCAACAACCCGAAGAAGTCGAACAGAAAATGTACGACCGGGCCATGAGTTTCCTTCCAGGACAAGGTTATGATCAGTATGAGATTTCCAACTTTGCTCAAGCTGGATTTGCATGCCGACATAATCAAGTTTACTGGAACGGTTACAGCTATTACGGTCTCGGACCGGGTGCGGCCCGATATCTGGATGGAGTACGGACGACCAATCATCGGTCCGTGTTCAACTGGCTGAATCGAACATTGGCAGGGGGATCGGGAGATGGAGAAACGGAAGAACTGAACCCGGAGGAAAAAGCCCGGGAACTGGCGGTGATTCAATTACGAACAATTCCCGGTATCCCGATAGGCCCGTTCCACGAGCGGAGCAAGTTCGACCTGTTCGATCTGGCGGGCCCGGTCATTGACCACTATGTTGAGTCCGGTTGGTTGGAGATGACCGACAGCCATGTCCGCCTCACCAAAGCGGGGCGATTCGTGGCAGACACATTGGTGGTTGACTTCTTGTAGGGAAATTGTAGGGAAAAGCCGTTTTCATTGAGATTTATTCTCATTCTCACGACAGCAGTGTGGGAATTGGGCCGAAATGTTGCCCGTCTCCGGGCGAAATTGGTAAGGTTGCCCGAGAGAATCGCGGAGACTACGATTCTCCCGTTCCTCTTTGCTGCGGGTCTCTCTCGAGTGATTAGCTCCCACTCGGTTTCGAAAATCGAATTAGATCTTGTCCAAGATAAGTGTGGCGGCTTTTACACACGAAAAGACCTTGAAAACGTGGTTTTGCGCCGCCAGAAGTCGCTACGTTAATATGTGACACGTAATAGCTGGAAAATACGATGCTTGAACGCCTGGAACTCTTTCCGCACGTTATTGAGATGAACTACCAAGGTCGCCGCCGACTGGGTTGCTGTGTCTACCTGGTTTTCGACGAATCCGACTGGATGCTCATCGACATTGGGTATGAAGATACCACCGACGACATTATCGAGATGATTCGAAAGCTCGATTTTCCGCTGGCCAACTGCAAATACCTCGTCGCGACTCACGCGGATGTCGATCATATTCAAGGTTTGAAACGGGCGAAAGAGTTGCTCCCCAATTCAAAGATTATCGGGCACCCCGATACAGCCGAGGCATTGGCAAAAGGGGATCGGATTATCACCTATGCCGAGATTGAAGCCCAGGGAATCTCCATTGATTTGCCCACAATCACCATCGACGAGTTGATCAATGAGGGAGACAAATTAGCTCTCGGCTCTCTTGAACTGGAAGTCTGGCACACACCGGGACATACTTCTGGCCAGCTCGCGTTTCGTCTGGGAAATCTCCTGTTCTCGGGTGATAACATCTATCGCGATGGCTGTGTGGGGAATATCGATGCCCATCATGGATCAGACATTCCCGATTTCATCGAATCGCTCCAGCGGATCAAATCAAGCGACGTCGAATGGTTGCTTCCCAGTCATGGTCCGGTCTTTCGCAAGGATGATGAGCAACTGCAAAAAACCATCGATAGGTTGACAGAATATCAGCATATGGCCGATTTCGGCACCTGCGCCGTCGATTGGCCTCTCCTCGATGAATGGGAGAAAGAGTTACTACAAGGCTTCGATCCCAAAAAGGCCTAAACTGCCTGGTTGCTCTTGTTTTACAGGAAAATAGGCTTTTTATGCGAGTATTTTCCTGCTCACTAACGGAGAGTCGGGCCGAGGGAATGTTTTGACTTTGCAATATTTTCCCAGTTCGGCAACAATACCTGCTTCTGGCGGAATGGGTGAATTTTTCACCTGTCTTCATAGAATCCGCATCATTTTCAGCAAAGTAAGGACTGCCTCCTGCTGAATCTTTGCTTCCGGAAATTCGAAAAGCGGCTGTGAGAAGGAGATCCGATGTCGGCTTTTCCGCATTATCTCGTAGCTTGGCACTTTGAGATTCCGTCTTGAGTCGATTCTGCTCGTGCGAAGTTCTGATGTTGCCATCCCCGGTTCCGACGGAACCGGTACAAAGTCGCCTTGGATTTTTTCTGAGGGAACCAGAGAAAAACCGTTCGCGATCTAAGACCGGGTGGGAACCCGGAATATCGAAAGTTATTACACTTCGACAGGATAGAATTGAATGTCGCATTTATTTGACAAACGTGATCCATGGGGTAATGGAATCTCACTATGGATTATTCTGGCGATGGTTTTGTTTGTCCCGCTGATCTTTCTATCGCTGAAGCAGATCGAACTGAAAAACGATGTCGCGGGCTGGTTGCCCGAGGAAGATCCTCAGTCTCGCGTCTTGACCTGGTACAGTGACCAATTTCCAATCAAGGATACCTTGCTCGTTTCCTGGGATGAATGTTCACTCGATGATCCACGCATTAATCTGTTTGTCCACAAACTACGCGGCATTCAGAAATCGACAGGGGAGTGGTACAACGGAAATCCTTACGTGGCCGAAGTCCACTCTCCTCTGGAAACCTTGCAGAAAATAGCCAATCGAGAAGTTGAACCGGAAGAGGCTCTCGACCGCATGACAGGGGTGCTAGTCGGCCCTGGTTTGTTGCGAGTCGAACTTACTCCGGAAGGGAAAACACATCTGAATCAGATTCAGGAAGAAATACGCGCTCAGGCCAAAGCCAAACTGGGCGTCGAACTTTATTTTCAAATCCCCGATCGTCAGATCACTCAGGAAGAGTTAGCCGAAAAAGTCTCGCCGAAACTGCTTGCCCGGTTTCAGCCTAAAACGGCTCAAGTAAGTGGCGCAGAAGAGGAGTCCGAAGCAGATCAGGCTCCCACAACAGAGGAAGAAGGGGACGTGTTGCTGGCGGAAGATTTTCTGAATCAGCAGCCGTACGATTTTCAAATTGGTTGGCCGTTGATGCACGTTCGCCACGAAATGAGCCGGCAAGTCGAAGAACTGATTTCCACCATTACGACCACCCAGTTTCCCAACGAAACTCCCGTTGCTGGAACTTTCTACACGCCTGGTTCCCGGGCAGCGCTTTCCGTCACCCTCTCCCATTATGCACAGCCGAAGACAAACGAGTCCGATGCCAAAAAGGCGGCGATTGCCAGCCTGAAAGCGGATGCGGAAGCATGTGGCATTCCGGTCGACTCTCTCCGAATCGGGGGTAGCCCATATGCCAGCGCGGAACTGAGCCATTTCGTGCATAAAGCAATTGATAATAAGGAAGCTGTCGAGAAAGGCCAGTACGCCAAAGTCAGCCCCATCGGCATGTCGACATTGGTGGCGATTCTCCTGGCGTTTTTCATGCTGCGTAGTTTTCGACTGGCATCACTCGTGCTCATCGTTTCGCTGTACACCACGCTCTTGACCGTCTCGTTCGTTCCGCTCACTGGCGGTAGTATGAACATGGTCCTCATCGTGATGCCCACACTATTAACCGTTCTCACACTCTCCGCAGCGATCCATGTGGCTAACTATTGGAAACATGCCGCGCATGAAAATATTCATACGGCAGTCGTGCAATCGGTACGGATGGCTTGGCAACCTTGTGCTCTCGCAAGTGTCACGACGGCGATTGGGTTACTCTCGTTGACGACCAGTCCCTTGAATCCGGTTCGCGATTTCGGGGCCTATTCTGCCGTCGGTTGTCTGGTCTCCCTCGTTATGGTTCTTTTGGGTCTACCGGCTCTGTTGCAGTATTGGCCCGCACATCCTCCCAAACTTCAAGAAGTCAATCGCTCTCCCTGGCGCAAACTGGGAAATGGTTTGTACCGGGCAAGGACCTTTGTCACTATTGCTTGTCTGGTTCTGATGGGCTGGGCCAGTTGGGGTTTGCATTATTTTACGACTGAAACCAAGGTAATTCGGTACTTCCCGGACGATGCCAAAATCGTGCAGGACTATAACTACCTTGAAGAAAACCTGGCGGGCATTATTCCGATCGACACCGTCGTGATCTTCAATCACGACAGTCAGGAGAAAAGCCAGTTCTGGGAA
>JAGQQC010000260.1 GCA_020426395.1 Planctomycetaceae bacterium | reverse complement strand
CATCGGTGCCTCCGTTGTTGGAATAACCGGCATAGATTTCAAAACTGTAGGCATAGTAGGTGTATCCGGTTCCAATGATAGAGCCTGCTAATGAGTTCACTGTGAAGGTATCGTTCCCGGAAGTGTCATAGAAATAGGCTTTGTCAGTACCTCCATTATTAGTGTAGAAGTTGACATTCTCCAGATAACGGACCACGTTGACAAAACCGGAACCCTGCATGTATGCCAATCCTAGAGGGGTGGCCCGAGCAATATCATCACCGCTCGAATCATAGAAATTCGCGGTGTCGGTTCCTCCTTCAGATGTGTATGTGTCTGTTCGGGAGAATCCGTTCGCAGTATTGTTGAATCCCGTACCCGTCATATTGACGCTGGTGGGGTTGACCGTCATGGTGTCATCGCCGGAGGAATCAACCAGATAAGCCCGGTCAGTTCCCCCTTCAGTAGAATTGCCAACAACTGTGTCAAACCCATAAACATAATTCTTGTATCCACTACCATACATGAACGAGAAATCGGAATACGCTTTGAACGTATCGTTGCCGGTCGTGTCGGTAAGGGTGGCGCTGTCTGTTCCGCTGCCATAAGTCATGTCTGCCGCGATCAAATCAAAACTGGTTACCGTTACGGTTGCTCCATTACCCGATAAGGTAGCCCCTTGTTGCTGGGCGGTGAAGGTTTCATCTGCATCCGTTCCGTAGAAGTCTGCCCGGTCGGAGCCACCACTTGTGGCGTTGACAGTCACGGAATCGAAGTTATTCACCCGGTTGTAGAATCCCGTGCCGGTCATATAAGAGTAGGTGATCGAACTGTAAGAACGATCGTTTCCGGCACTGTCATTGATCGTCGCGCTGTCGGTACCCCCATTGTCCCCATAGGCGTCAACTCGATAGAAGTCATTCGCTGTGTTGTTGAACGTCGTGCCGGTCATGTTGACGGAAGTGGGATCCATCGTCAGCGTGTCATCTCCAGTGGAGTCATAGAACCAGGCTCGGTCATTTCCACCGTTGGCTGATGTGGCCGTTCCACTTTCGAAGTTCACCGCGGTATTACGATAATCCCCTGTCGTCATGTAGGCCTGATTGTATTTGCTCACGAAATAATCATCGGCCGCAGTATCAGTGAAAGTGACGGCGTCCGTTCCGCCATTGTTGGAGAAAGCGGTCACTGTATTAATACCGTTAACGGCATTGGAATACCCGGTCCCCGTCATTTGAACCGCGTTTGCTTCCATGTTGAGCGTGTCATTACCCGAAGTGTCATACATCAGGGCTGTGTCTTCACCGCCCCCGCCGTTCAAAATGATCGTTTCCAGTGTATCGCTGTCGAACACCAGGTCTGTCAGGGTGTGTTGCAGGCGACCTTCCCACAGTTTGAACGAATCTGCTGCCGTCTGGCCGGTGTAAGTCAGGCTGTCAGTCCCATCTCCACCTTCCAGATTAATTGCGGTAACCGCTGTCAGATCGATGGTGTCCGCCACACTGTTTCGACTGACGTTCATGGTGGTGCCGGAAATGGAGATTACAAAGGTGTCATCTCCAGTTGTTCCCGCGATGGTTGCCACACCGTCGGTAATCGTAATGTAGTCAGAGGAGGGGGAGCTTTCCGGGCCCATGATGTCCTGCAATGCCGCATACAGGTCGATGCGTTTGAAGTTCAGGCCGGTGTTCGTAACGTTGTCGTTTTCATCGTCACCGTCATTGATGCTGACTCCCGTGTCCTGCATGATTTGTAACAAACTGGTTTGATTCGCCAGATTGGTTTGGCCAGTATCAACGGCCGCTTCATGCATTAAGGCGGCCGCTCCCGCGATGACTGGAGCCGCCATAGAAGTTCCCCCCATCGTGACGAAACCACCCCCCAATCCCGCGGCGGTGATCATGGCTCCAGGAGCGAGAATGTCCAGACCACTGCTACGTTGGGTGAAGCTGGTGATGCGGTCAGCGGCGGTGGTGTAATCGGTCGCTCCGCTCGACCAATTGACCTGACCGTAACTGGTATCGTAGACCGCTCCCACAGAAACCGTATTATTGCTGATTGCGGGATAACCAAGTCCCTGGGTACTGCCGTAAGTGTAAAAATCATTGCCTGAGGATGCCGCGATGAAGACACCTTGACCTACCAATGTGGTGAATTCGTCTTCCAGGAACGTATATGGGTTTGATGCATGATTTCCGGCTCCTAATGACATATTGACGGCTACGATATTATAAGTCGCCTGATTGGCGGCCACCCATTGCAAGGCATCTTCTACATCACCAAAACTACCCGAACCACTGGCCCCCAACACTTTCAGAGCGATGATGTTAACATCGTTGGCGATCCCCCCATGGGTGAGATCGTTTCCTCCAATCGTACCGGCTACGTGAGTACCGTGGCCGTTATCGTCCATGGGGTCACTGTCGTTGTTCACAAAGTCATACCCGGCGATGACGCGGTTACCCCAGCCCCCTCCCAGGGCAGTGTGGGTGTAGTCCACTCCGGTGTCCAGAACGGCAACGGAGTAGCCAGTACCACGATAGGACGTATTCGTGTAAACATCTCCCAGGTTAATCAGATCGAACATTGCTTGATCTTGAGTAGAAATATCCCCCTCGTTTGTGATTTCAATCTCATCTTGCGTGTAGGTGTCCACATAGAAGGTTTCATTCCGCCACGCTTCATATTCGGTTAATTCCGGTTGGGCGGAGACCGTAGGAAGTTCTGAATGCATACTGACGGTTAAATCAGCCGGGGCTTCCGAATGCATGTCCAGCATGAGATTGTCGGGAGCAGTCGATGTGAGAGCAGGAGAAGTCGCGGAAAGCATGACCCGCGGTTCGACCATTTCAATTTGTTGATAAGCGCCTGCGGTGAATCGCGCGCTTAGCTGAATTCGACGGGAGTGACCGTGGCGCTTGGGGAGGGACTTGTTCAACAACTGACGAAAGATAAATCGACATCGCTGGAACATTTGAGTGCACCTTTCGGGAGTCTGGCTGCCACATTTCTGACTCGCATTAATTCGAGTCGAAACAAGGCCCATGACTTTGCGTCCCTGGCTTTCACCAGGTTTGCGTTTTCGTGGTAACGGGACTGATTATTTAATAGGCGACCTCCTGACTGTCGTGTTGAAACAGGTTCGCTCCCTTGAACCGGTTTTGCGGGGAGAGATTGTGCCACGACCTTGAAAAAAACTTGACCAATAAAAGATAGGTTGCCCTCTGTTCGTGGCAAATTGTTTTCTTGCGGCGTTGAATTCGTGCAGAAAGACAGGCTCGCTATAACCGGCAGAACGTGACTTTTGATCGGGCTATTTGTACGCTGGAGATGCGGTTTATTGACGATTCACTTTGTTTCTCAACGACTTAAGAGCAGGCCCGTATGTCTTCAACTGAATCTCTGATACGTGATGTTGATCGCGACTTTTATGATCGGGAAATCTCTACGTTTATTCCTGATCGCATCTATGATGCACATACTCACCTTTATCATGCCGACCATTTCGCGCCTGCCGCTTCCCAGTTTCCGCGCGTGGTAGGTCTCTCGGAATATCGGGAACTGATCGATGTCCTGCATCCCGGGCGCGATGTTTCGGCACTTTTCATTCCGATGCCAGGGGCGAAAGAACATTCGGAATCAGCGAATGAATGGATTGCCTCGCAACAAGCGCAGGATGAACGCAGTCGAGGATTGTTTTACTTCCACGCCACAGATGATCCGGAATGGATTCGCTCGGAAGTGAAGCGATTAAAATTGCATGGTCTGAAGTGCTACCATATTACATCCGCACATCGACCAACCTGGGAATCGTGTATCGAAGATTATCTCCCCGAACCTGTTGTGAAAATTGCGAATGAGGAAGGCTGGGTGATCACCTTGCATATGGTGAAAAGTCGCGCAGTGGCAGATCGGGAAAATTATGAGGCGATTCGCAACTTATGCCAACGATATCCAGAAATGAAGTTGATCCTGGCTCATTCTGCCCGAGGATTTCAGCCAGCCCATAACCTGGAAGGTCTACCGGAATTACAAGGGCTTCCCAATCTCTTTTTCGACAGCAGTGCCAACTGCGAAGCATTGGCCCACATCGCTGTTCTCAAAATTCTTGGACATGAACAGTTCATGTACGGTTCTGATTTTCACGTAAGTCATATGCGGGGGCGAAGCCTGGCGGTGGCAGATACATTCTTATGGCTTTATGAAGAAAGCCCAGTTTGGAATGAGAAACATCAATCGATCGAACCAGTGCTGATCGGGCTGGAACACTTGAGGTCATTGAAATGGGCGGCCTGGTCAGTGGGGCTTTCCGATTCCCAGATTGAAGATATTTTCTACCGCAATGCAGAGCGATTGTTCGAGGTTTGAGACGGCAACGCAAGTTCGCAGGGGGGGATTGGTTCTTCAGTTATTGATCTAAATGCTTCAGAACGACCACGGTCATATCGTCTTTAGGAACAGGTTGTCCGGAGTAGTCCAGAGCAGAAGAAATTAGTAGATCCACCAGCTCCTGACAGCATTTGTCGTCGTTCGTTTTTAGCAGAGAAATCACTCCTTCGTTTCCGAACATTTTTCCTTCAGAATTCGTCACTTCCAGAATTCCATCAGTCAGTTCAACTAGAATACTCCCCGGTGGGAAAGAAATCTGTTCCACCTTACAATCATGTTCATCCTGCATCACTCCCAGTGGTGGTCCCGTTGGACCGATGATCTGAACGGATTGCTTCGAGGTGAGTACCAGCGATTGATGGCCAGCCGCGATATATTCCAGGATGTCTGTTTCGGGATCAAACCGGGCGAGGAATAAGGTGACGAAGCGATGTGTATTAGAGTCGGTCGTCAGATGATCGTTTAATCTTTGCAAGACTTCTGCTAAATCTTCATGTGTATTGGCGAGGGCTCGAAGATAGGCCCGCGTTTGAGCCATAAAGAGCGATGCTCCAAAATCATGTCCGCTGACATCAGCAATCACGATTCCCAGTCGATTCCGGTCGAGTTCTAGGTAGTCAAAATAATCCCCCCCTACAGCATCGGATGATTGTGATTTACCTGCCAGATCGATTCCGACTAGTACGGGGGCTGTCTCGGGAAGCAAGTTTTGTTGCACACTTCGGGCAATCAAAAGTTTTTGCTGGGTTTCGTGAAAGGTTGCCTCCTGTCCGTGAACACGATTGTAATCGAGGATCAGACCGACAAGCGGAACCAGATAAGCCAGGACTCGCAGACAGTGAGCTGCAAAAAAATGACCATCAAAAACCTCGGTCGTCCAGAAAACGGCATGCAATTGAGTCGCCAACTGGGGGATGACACTCAGGAAGATACCATGGGAAAACAGGGAGGGGTACCTGCGATAGAATCGGGGAAAGACGAGTGTCCCTGCGAAGAGCAGCAGGACCAGTGGTAAGATGTCCCAGGGACGTTTGGCCAGAAAAGCTTCCGGGTAAATTGCCTGAGGTAAGGCAGGAAGGACCGAGCAGATGTGAACGATTCCATAAGAAATGAAGGCAAACAGAAAAGCCACCACGGCAAGAAAACGGAACTCTCCCCGGCTGGAGATATTTTTCATCGTGCGCCGTTTTAGCAGGATCAGACTCGTACCGATAATCAGGATCGTGATATTGAATGTACGCGAGATTGCCCAGGTGATGGGAATAAATCGTAGGGTATCTTCTACCGAATTGACGAGATGATCTGCTGAAAGCACATTGAATGCATCGATCAATCCGGAAAAGAACAGAGCCGTACCAACAATCGGCGTAGAAACATCGCCGACGGTCAAGTAATGAATGATGGCGAGAAAACCGGTGATGAGCGCGATACAGACGGCAGTCCATTCGATGATCGTATACCAGAACATCCGCTGCACGACCGACTCTGTGCCGAAATCAATGTCATGATAGAACCGGTAGGAGATCGGTAGTTCGGAACTTACCTGTTGCAGAGGTTGCGGAACTCCCGTTTCCAGATCCCAGGCATCCATGCTTCCGTTATCCGCCACCGCAAGCAGCGTGTTTGATTTTGTATCCACTCCAATGGAGATGATTGGGGAATAAAAAGAATTCAACTCCAGAATCGCACGGCGTGCTTCCAGATTCCAGACCTGCACACGGCCATCTGATTTGCCACAAATGAGTAAATCTGTCTCTGGTAATAGCAATAGGGACGTGATCGGAGACGGGCGTTCTTCCTGTTTGGTATGGGTGTCCAATACAGCAATACGTTTGTCAGTAACCGTATTCCGAACTTCAATTTTGTCGATTTCTGATCGGACTGCCTGAAGTTCGCCCCGTGTTGATTGAATTGGCTTCGGAGCAGGCTCAATGGCCGACATTAATTGAACAATACAAAATGGGACAAAGCATAAGACAATAATTGTCCCGCTGATAAACTTTGGTAGCTCGGCAGATTCGTTGTTCATATATGTTGCATCAATAGAACTCAGTCAGTCAGCCCGACAGTAAAAAACTGACAGGTAGAGACTATCGTATCGATACAATAGACCAGCATAAAGGGCGTGACGTACTTTTTCACGAAATAAGCTGCGCTGGCACGAATCGCACAGAAAACCCCTGTTTTTTCGAGTCGCAATAATGTGTGGGGAGGCTCAGTTTTCCTCTTCACCTGGGTTTGCGATGTTTTCTTCAGGTTCTT
>JAGQQC010000025.1 GCA_020426395.1 Planctomycetaceae bacterium | reverse complement strand
CACGGTGTACCCTGAAGAAACCACTTATTTTTCTTGCTGGGTTTTCAACTCCTGAATTTCTTTTCTTAATTGTTCGACGGTCTCGGTTAGTTCCTGAATTTCCAGTCGAATAATCGAATCCGGTTCTTCTCTTCGCGAGTGGACAGTCACGATTGGTGTTGAGCGAGATTCTCGTTCTGCATAGCTACTACTTGCATCGGCTTTTGTTGCCCAGTGTACGTTCCCCTGAGCATCCAGAATGCCGACCGCGTCAATCTCATTCCAACCGTTCACTCGCTTCGAGGCCAGGGTCAGTTTCAAGGTTTCGATCGGGTAACTTGTTTGCAG
The DNA here is from genome assembly GCA_020426395.1 of Planctomycetaceae bacterium. Taxonomy (GTDB): domain Bacteria; phylum Planctomycetota; class Planctomycetia; order Planctomycetales; family Planctomycetaceae; genus Polystyrenella. Next base: position 18,944 of record JAGQQC010000025.1, on the reverse strand, counting down.
GGGAATGCTTTTCACGTTGATCCCACGGGGTAGTTCCTGAGAATCTCCACTCCAGATACGGCCCTCTTCACTATCGACATCTGTGATGGGATAAGCCGGGACAGCGATGATAGTTGATCCACCACGGACAGCCTTAAACTGTTTGGCTGGAGGCGCTGCATTCACTTCGATAACCGCACCCGGATTGTAGGTTTCAAAGATCAGGATCATCACGGGTTGTTCGACTGCCGGTTCATAAGTCAGCCTTAACCATTCGTCTTGACTATCCGGTGTTCTGGAAGCCCAGGCCGTTACTTCATCACCATATCGAAAGGTATCCGGGGCACCCGTGGCTTGTGCGGCGGACCAGTCCGCATGAAGAGGTTCTGCCGATGCCGTTGGTTGAGCCTCTGATGAGTAGACCACCCGTTCGAAAACCTGTCCATTCAATCCGTAAGGTTTTTGTTCCTGAGCTTCTGTCAGACTGGCGCCGGTAATCAAAAACGTGATTGCTAATGCGGTGCTGATAAACTGGCCTGAGACTAGTTTTCTACCTTGATCACATGAGTTCGATTTTACTGTTTGCACCGTGATTTTCCTCCTTGAGTTAGTATGGGCTTCATTGAGTATTGGATGATGCTGGGAAGAAATTAGCTTATGCCAACAGCTTGAACAGTGTCTATAGGAGTTAAACTGGGTAAACCTTTCTGTTTCCCTTGTACAATTTCTCCAAATTATGACTGTTCAGACTTTTTGGCAAAGAATGTGGACTAAATCGCTTATAATGGTCGATGGAAATTCTGGTTGTGAACCTGTTCTTCAGGAACAGGGGTAATCCGTATTTTATTTAGGGGGCTGATACAGGATGGCTGCTCCTTCGCATGCCAATATTCGTGTCCGCTACGGAAACGATAAACTTACTAAGACGGAGTCTATTTCTCCGGTTAGGCATTCCGTGTCCGAGGCAACAGTGACCGTGGGGGTTTCGACTTCACCCGGTCTGGATGCTGTTGAACTTCGGCGTCGTTGGTGGCATATATCTCCTGGCATTCTGGCAGTACTGCTTTGGTTCTTTCCGCATCGGGATCCGATTTCCCCGACGCTCTATGGAATCTTTGTTTGTGCCGGTGTCGCCTTGGCACTGCATATTTATATCCGTTACCGCAAAATTGCTCGACAAGGAGATACCAGTGATCGTTTGGATGCGGTAGCTGGTTATGCTTGTTCGGTCCTGTCGATGATACTTTGTTTTCCGGCGGATATTGAACTGGCGTTGGTTGTCTTGGCGGTGCTGGCATTTGGAGATGGTTCCGCAACGCTGGTTGGTAAACTGGTGCAAGGGCCCCGTTTACCCTGGAATCGGGAAAAAAGCTGGTCCGGGTTTTTGGCTTTCGTATTAATCGGAGGAACAATGGCCTCCCTGATGTACTGGAGCGAGACACAAAATCCGGAAGCGATTTTCCTTAAACCGGTGACGACACTACAGATATTGATTTGCGGATTCCTCCCGGCGATGGTTGGAGCGTTCACTGAATCGATTCGTTCCAATATCAATGACAATATCCGGGTGGGTCTGTCGGCAGGGGTGACGGTCGGTTTGATTCAATGGCTTACCCTTGGTATAAGCTGAGTTTTCCGAAAGAGTCCCCAATATCTCCGGCCCGCCGACGAACTACACCAAACGTCGCATTGCCGGGAAGAGGGAGTCGCCTGTTTGTGACATGGAGAGAACAAGCGACTTTCGATATTGAATAATTCCAATACATAAAATGATTTCCTTTACCCGGTTCCGGCGAGAGAGTTGAATGGCAGTTCTGGAAGTTTCTGAATTAAGAAAGAGCTTCGAAGATCTCGTCGCCGTCGATGGTGTCAGTTTTGAAGTGAATGCGGGAGAGGTCTTTGGCCTGCTCGGGCCGAACGGGGCGGGCAAATCGACGACGATGATGATGATCGCCGGACTGTTACGACCAGACGGCGGTGAAATTCTGCTCGAAGGACATCATTTTGCCCCGGAAGATCGCGAACTACGACATCTGATCGGTGTTGTACCGCAGGATCTGGCGATCTATGAGGATATGTCGGCGCTGGAAAACCTGCTGTTTTTCGGTTCGCTGTATGGCATCGGAGGGCAACTGCTGAAAGACCGGGTCGAAGAGACCTTACATCGAATTGGCCTCGTGGATCGTGCACATGATCATTCAGGCACGTTCTCAGGGGGCATGAAACGGCGTTTGAATTTTGGGGCGGCCTTATTGCATAAACCGCACCTGCTGATTTTGGACGAACCGACCGTCGGGGTGGATCCCCAGTCCCGCTCGCATTTGCTGGATTGTGTTCGCGATCTGATGAAAGAGGGAGTCGCCATCATTTACGCCTCGCACTACATGGAAGAGGTCGAGGCGATTTGTGATCGTGTCGGAATTATCGATCATGGAAAGCGGATTGCCTACGATCATATTTCGAACCTGCTTGGTCAGGTGGGGAGTGATGTCCGCTTGAGGATTTCTCCACCACAAAATGGTTTGATGGAGCGACTCAAAGGGAAAGCCACCTTGCAGACCACCGCTCTCAATGAAAATCTGCTGATTATCAACCGGTTACCGGAACAGCGAAATGATGATCTGCGAACGGAGTTGAACGACGTACTCAAAGAGATTGAAAAATCGAACGTTCAACTGCGAGGCATCGACACCGAGGAACCAAGCCTGGAAAAACTGTTCCTTGATTTAACCGGGAAAAGTCTGCGAGATTAAATATGGGCGGTTGGAACATCACGAAAAAAGATCTGCTGCTGCTCTGCCGGGACGGTCGCGCCCTGGCGGTATTGCTGGCACTGCCCATGCTGTTCATTGTGCTCATCGGGATGTCCGTCGGTCCTTTGTTCGCAACAGGTGATGAAGAAAAGAGCAAACTTCCCATCGCCATTTTCAGTCATCCGAAATCCGATTTCGATTTGCAGGACCTGCGGCGGTTCGATCCACAAAGCTTCGGATATGAGAACCTGGAAGATGTTCGTGCGGAAGAGGCGAACCTGGAGCCGGTTACCCTTGAGGAAGCGGTCGATTCCGGTTACGACGAAGCGGAACAGGAATTGGAGCGGATCGAGAAAAACTGTCGCATGTTGACGGAACGGATCATTAATAAGCTTGAGTTGACCCCCGGTTTCAAAATCGAGCGGATATCCTCCAAGGCCGAAAGTGAAAACTGGCAGCGAGACCATGTCGATAATGTGCTGATTGAAGTTGGGGAAGACTTCTGGACCAAGGTACAAAACCTTGATTCCGACGACCTGCTTCAAATCGATGAGGGACGCATGAAAGGAGGTCTCTCCTCAGTCGACATTTTCCTTGAGTCCCGAACCAGTAATCCGACTCGCGATTCGATCGTGCATGACATGGTCCGAGGAAAAGTGTTGGAAGTACTGGGACCCTATATTTTGTGCGAAAGCAGCAGTCGGTTTCGGAATGCCTCGGGAGATACTTGTGAACCTTATACGTTGACAGGCGAACTTCCTCCACTGGAAGCTCCCGCACCCGTGCAGAAGGATCCCTCAAAAGCCCAATTGAACGAAGCGTACATTTTCATTGTGCCCGGTTTCACGGTGATGTTCGTCTTCTTCCTGGTGAACATCATGGCCAGGTCGTTTTTGCAGGAGAAACATCAGGGTACCTTACGACGACTGCAAATGGCTCCACTGCGGCCGGCTTCGGTGATGATTGGGAAGACGGTTCCGTTCCTGATTATCTCACTGATTCAAACAGTACTGCTTTTCATCTTCGGGCGGCTGATGTTCGGTATGAGTTGGGGAAGCGAACCTCTATTATTGTTACCCGTCATCTTCTTCACCTCACTGGCCGCTACGGGGCTGGGTCTGGTGATTGCGATGGTGGTGAAGACCGATTCACAGGTTTCTTCTTATTCCAACCTGATCGTCATCATGATGGCAGGGGTCTCCGGTTGTATTATTCCTCCGGACTGGATGAACTCAGCGATTTTGCGGAAGATGAGTCTGGCGACGCCCCATTACTGGTCCCTGAATGCTTTTGGCGAACTGCTCAAGGCGGAGACACCCCGGTTGACCATTGTGGTTGAATCGTGTGGGGTCCTGCTCGCTTTTGCCGCCTTCTTCTTTGTCCTCGGGTCTGTCCTCTGGCGCCAGAAACTGGCGACGTAAGCTGACAGAAGTTAAGGGGTAGCTCAGACAATCACGCCGTGTTGTTGAGACTGCGGAGCGACACGCGGGCATTGAATTCTGCTGCCGAATCAAACACGAACCTGTTAAAGCATTTCGCGCCCGCTTGTGCCTGTCGGCACCCAGACAACACGGCGTGATTGTCTGAGCTACCCACGTCGGTTGGTTTCTGGGGGCTGCCGGATTGTGTAGACTGAGTTGAATTCCTGCTTCATTCAACTCAATCATTCCAGGCACAACATTAATGAGCGACACTCCTATTCGATATGGCATCATCGGTGGCGGTTTTATTACCGCTTTTCAACTTCGGGCGATGCGTCAAGTCCGTGGACTGACGATTAATGGGATTACCTCCCGCAACCGTCCGGAAGCTTTGTCCGCCTATATTCAGGAGCATGGTCTCGGTTCGGGAACGATTTACGACAGCATCGAAGAGATGCTTCCGCATGTCGATGTCGTGGCGATCTTCGGTCCGAACTTCACGCGCGTGGAAACAGTTGAGAAGATTGTCGAAACGGTGAAGCAGGGGGTGCCCCTGAAGGCGATCATCTGTGAGAAACCTCTTGGTCGAAATCTTCAAGAAGCTCGTCGATTAATCGAACTGGCGGAATCTGTTCAGCTCCAGACGATTTACTTCGAGAACCAGTTGCACATGAGTTCGATCAAGGCGGTGCGCGATCAGCTCGCCCCCGTAGTTGAGACGATGGGCGCGCCGGTTCTGACTCGTTCTTCCGAAGAACATGCTGGACCGCATAACGCCTGGTTCTGGACTCCCGACTTACAAGGGGGAGGAGTCATGTCGGACATGGGGTGCCATTGCCTCGCGGTGGGTTGGTATACGTTAACCCCGCCCGGTAAACCGGTCGATTTCCTGAAACCGGTTTCGGTTCAGGCAGACATCTCGCTTCTTAAGTGGGGTCTGCCACGATTCCGTAAACAGTTACAGGATAAATTTGGCGTCGATTACAGTCAGACGCCCGCGGAAGATTTCGCGACGGGGATTGTGACCTATGAAAATCCGGAAACGAAACAACGGGTCAAAAGTCAGTTCACCGTTTCCTGGATGTACGACAAGCAAGGACTTCGGCTCGCTTTGGATGGGCTCGGGGCCAGTTACGCCTTCGAAATGAACACGCTCCGCTCGCCGCTGGAAATCTTTATTGGCGATGAAGCGGCCACCAGTCTGACCGATGTCGAAACAGCTCTGGAGAAATCAACTTCCACGCGGGGGTTGCTGGCAGTCCAACCGAACGAGCCCGATTTGTATGGATACAATGCGGAGAATGAAGATGCCATCCATGCCATTCAAACAGGCGCTTCTCCATTACTTGACTGGCACTATGGCCTGGAGATCGTCCGGCTAACGATGGCGGCCTATCTTTCAGCAGAACGGGGAGAGGTGATCGACTTGACGGATCCACAAACCTGTGAAGAATTGGAAACTTACATCCCGTTGATCCAACAAGGAAAAGGGAAAGAAGTCCTTTTCATCCCGGAAGGATAAGGGAGGCATCGGAGAGCCGTGTCCAAATTAATGTTTACGGTCCAAATTAACCTTCCCGATGTTGTCTCTCGTTCCTTAATCAAGTTTCAACCGGTTTAGGATTGCATTTCGTCTCCCGGTATTATCTGATAAGAGAATGTTGATCTGACCAGCCTGATGGAAGTCGGGCAGCGGGACTTATCTTCAGTCGATTCCTATCTCTGTAATACAGAGAGAAAATACAACACGTTTCAAACAGATAGAAATCCGCCTGAACAGGCAGAAAGGAAACCTGGAATGAGTAAACTCACCCTGGCATTGTCATTGGTTTGTGGATTGATGCTAACAGCAGTTGCTTCCGTTGAGGCAGCCGATAAGGAAGCAAACGGCATTTACAAACAAACGGTGAAAACGATCGGCGGCAAAGATGTCGATATGAGCCAATACAAAAACAAAGTCCTGTTGATCGTCAACGTGGCTAGCAAGTGTGGCGCAACTCCACAGTACGAACAGTTGGAAGAATTGCACGAGCAATATTCAGATCAAGGCTTGGCAGTTCTCGGGTTCCCCTGCAACCAGTTTGGTAAGCAGGAACCCGGTAGCGAGTCGGAAATCGCTCAGTTCTGTGAGCAGACCTACGGAGTGAAATTCGACATGTTCTCCAAAATCGATGTCAATGGGGATGATCAGGCCGCTCTGTATTCTCACCTGACCGCTTTCGAAGGGGATCCAGGTCCAGTTAAATGGAACTTCGAAAAGTTTCTGGTCAGCAAAGACGGCAAAATTGTCAAACGCTTCCGTACCAAAGTGAAACCTGATGCAGAGGAAGTGGTCACCGCCATTAAGGAAGAACTGGCCAAGTAAGACTTGGTCTGAGCTGTGGCCAAGGTGGGAGCCCCTGAAAATGGGCTTTTGACGGAAAGTCAGGAACCGCCGATTGCCCGGTTTTGATTCTTCCTGGAAACCCAGGATTTCAAAAAAACACCCGTAGTCTACCGCTACGGGTGTTTTCATTTTCAGACTCGCAAAATTGGGTACCGATAAAGTAATGGAGGCTGGTTTGCCCTCTTAATTTGCTGCAAGTAATGTGCTGACATGTAATTTCACCTTGTCCAGGTTTTTCCGGCAAAAAAATGACTTCAGGACAATTTTTGACTAAGACCGGAATCGATTCTTGACATTCTGCGGCCAAACGAGTCTCATAAATTACAAGTGATTATTTATGCGTTCGGAATTTCCCGAAAGGAACCTCTCGAAAGAGAGACATTTCCAGGAACTCCGGCGTTCCCGCCTTCAACTGATAATATCGAGCGGTACTCCTGATCGAATTGTCAGGTCACTTGCCCACAACGATTTTTCCCGCCTTATCTTGCCTGCCTTATACATACCTGCCTGATATTGATGTTTTCATAAATAAAAAACATCGTAGGGCATTTGATTTGCTCGCTTCTGTTCACCACCCATGCGAGAATTAGAGACTGTCAATTTTGAATGATTCCGTTGAGAATAGAATCGTTCTTTCGTTAACTGATAGATAGCTTCTAATTCACTGCTTGTGGCGCTGATGACAGAGCAGCCCTTGCCTTCAAATCTTCCTTTGAGAACTTTGCCGAATTCAAGAACAGCCCTAAGGAGTTCATTGCATGTTCAAGTTACCCTCGCGTCGTGAGTTTTTGCATGTTGGCTTTTGTGGTGGCGTGGGTCTGTCTCTGGGGCAGTTCTTCAAAATGCGTCAGGCTCAAGCTGAGATCAAACAGTACGAGAACTTTGAAGGGACTGCGAAGTCAGTCATCTTCATTTACCTGCCCGGGGGAATGGCTCATCAGGAATCGTTTGACCCTAAACCTTATGCTCCGGTTGAATATCGTGGCCCGATGAATTCGATCGACACGAATGTTCCCGGCATTCGTTTGAACGAAAAACTGGCTCAAACCGCGCAAGTCGCTGACAAAATCACTTTCTGTCGGTCAATGACCCACGGCGAAGCCGCTCACGAACGTGGTACGCACAACATGTTCACCGGCTACCGACCGAGCCCGGCTTTGAAATTCCCCAGTATGGGTAGTGTGATCACTCACGAGTTTGAACCCCGTAATAACATTCCGCAGTATGTCTGTATTCCAAATCAGCCGAACGAGTTTGCAGGAACAGGATATCTCAGTTCTTCTTTTGCTCCGTTCAGTTTGGGAGCCGATCCTGCCGCTCAAGGATTTACTGTTCGCGATCTGACCTTGCCGAACGGGGTCGATGATGGTCGTTTCAGCCGTCGCCGGAATATCCTCGACGCTGTGAACGATCACTTCACGACGAAAGAAAAAGCAGACTCGATTGATGCGGTTGATACTTTCTATCAGCGGGCCTACAACCTGGTCAGCTCTCAACAGGCACGTGAAGCGTTCAATATTGAAGCCGAAGAAGCGGCTGTGCGTGATCAGTACGGTCGCAATCAGGCGGGTGCCCGCATGTTGCTCGCCCGACGTCTCGTCGAAGCCGGGGCACGGTTTGTCACCCTGACTTACGGAAGTTGGGATATGCACGACAACATTCACGGAGGCATCAATAATCAGCTTCCCGCTTTCGATCAAGCTTACGCTTCCTTGATTCGTGACCTTGATCAACGTGGCCTTCTGCAATCGACCATGGTTGTCGTTGCTTCCGAATTTGGTCGTACTCCTAAAATCAACGGGACTGCCGGTCGCGATCACTGGCCGAAAGTCTTTTCCGTCGCGATGGCCGGTGGTGGCATTAAGGGAGGCATGACCTACGGTTCTTCCAATGCAACCGCCAGTGAACCGGAAGACAACCCGCTTAATGTCGAAGACTGGGCTTCCACAATTTATCACTGCCTGGGCGTTGTTTCTGACAAGGAACTGATGGCCCCAGGTGATCGTCCGATTGAGATCGTCGATGGTGGTAAAGTTCGTCAGGATCTGCTTGCTTAATTCGGCTAGGCAATTTCTGACTTCTTTCGCTTTATGGGTATCGCTTTTTTGGCTCCTACGCGTTTCCTGCCAGTAAGGTAATAAAATGATGTTGAACCCTGAACGTATTTCGCTCGGTTTCACGAATCATCGCTCGGCTTTTACAAATCTGCTCCGGTTCAAGCTGGTTCTGCTGGTTCTGTTTGCAGGGCTGATTGGCTCTGTTCCGGCAGTGGCCTCTTCGCCAGGATTGTCGATCATCACTCCACGGTCTGTTCCTCGGGGAGGAGAAGTTGAACTTTCCTTCCACGGAAGTATTCTGGCCGATGCCCAGGAGATTCTGTTTTACGATTCCGGGTTTGAGGTCCTCGAACTGAATTCAGATGCAAACAAGGCGATTGCTAAAGTCAAAATCGCCCCTGATTGTCGTCTGGGAGAACATGTGGCCCACGTGCGTACAGCCAGTGGCATCAGTGAGTATCGTACTTTCTGGGTTGGCGCTCTTCCGATGGTGACTGAGGCTGAACCGAATAGCGAATTCGATGCTCCCCAGGCAATATCGATGAATACGACAGTGCAGGGGATCGTCCAGAATGAAGATGTGGACTATTACGTTGTCGAGGCGAAAAAAGGCGAACGCATCTCAGCGGAAGTGCTCGGTATGCGTTTGTCACGTTCCATGTTTGACCCCTACGTGGCGATTCTGGACAGCAAGCGATTTGAACTTTCCTCAGCCGATGATTCTCCACTTGCCCGGCAGGACTGCGTAGCGGCTGTTATCGCTCCGGAAGATGGCAAATACATTGTCGAAGTTCGTGAAAGTTCTTACGCGGGAAATGGAAATTGCGACTACATTTTGCATGTGGGTAATTTCCCCCGTCCCCTCGCAACCTTCCCGGCTGGTGGAAAACTGGGTGAAGAGACCGAGGTAAAATTTCTGGGGGTCCCAGGTGGGGATTTGACTCAAAAAATACCACTCCCGGCTGAACCGAACGAAGAATTCGGAATCTGTGTTGAAACCCCCGAAGGAATCGCTCCAACTCCCAATGCATTTCGTCTGTTCGAGCATGGCAACGCATTTGAGGTCGAGCCGAACAACTCCGTCGCGGAAGCAAGCCCGGTGGAATTGCCCCTCGCGTTCAATGGAATCATTTCCGAGCCGGGTGACATCGACTTCTATAAGTTCCAGGCCAAAAAGGGCCAGGTTTTTGAAATCGAATGTTATGCCCGTCGTGTGCGGTCTCCTCTTGATCCGGTGATGGTTGTTTACAACGCCGGTGGAGGTGCACTGGCTTCTGATGATGATGCCCGTAAGCCGGATAGTTACTTTCGGTTCACATTCCCTGAAGATGGTGAATACAAACTGGCCGTGTATGACCACCTGCGCCGAGGTGGGCCTGATTTTGTCTACCGTGTGGAATTTTCCCCTGTAAAACCTTCGGTTGAACTCGGAATTCCGCGGGTCGCTCGTTACTCACAAAGTCGACAGCAGATTTATGTCGCGCGTGGTAACAAGTTCGGAACCGTCTTTTCTGCAGCCCGCGCGAATTTTGGTGGAGATATGGTGCTCGATCCTCAAGGGTTGCCCGCAGGGATTACCATGCATGCCGAACCGATGCCTGGTAACCAGAATACGATGCCGGTTGTCTTCGAAGCGGCTGCCGATGCACCGATTGACGGGGCATTGATCGACTTCCGCATTAAACATGCGGATCCGAATCAGAATATCTCTGGAGGATTCAAAAACCGAGCCGATTACGTGATCGCGAATCCGGGGCAATCCCTGTACTGCTGGAAAGATGTGACTTTACTTTCGATTGCCGTGGTGGAAGAACTTCCTTACACACTCGAAATCGTGCAGCCACAAGTTCCCATTGTTCGTGGCGGTTCGATGCAATTGAAAATTGTGGCCCATCGTAAAGAAGGGTTTACGAAGCCGATCAATGTGATTGTTCCTTACCTCCCACCGGGAGTAGGGGGGACCAGTTCCGTGACCATTGCGGAAGGGCAGAATGAAGTTCTTTACCCATTGAATGCCAATGGAAACGCCCAGATCAAAACGTGGCGAATCTTTGCACTCGGTTCTTCCGACGTGAACGGAACGGCCTGGGTTTCTTCGCAGTTAGCGAATTTGGAAGTGGCGGAGCCGTATCTCAACTTCACAATGGAACGAGCCGCGGTCGAACAGGGACAGGAAACAGAAATCTTCTGCAAAATTGCTCACAGCAAACCGTTCGAAGGAAACGCGGAAGTCACTCTGCTCGGTCTGCCAGCCAAAGTAACGGCTCCCGTTTTGCAATTGGCTGCCGGGCAGGAGGAACTCAGCTTCAAAGTGACCACCGATGCCACCAGTCCGGAAGGGACCCACAAAAATATCTTCTGTCGGGTGGTGATTACTCAAAATAATGAGCCGGTTTTGCATAGCGTGGGGGGAACGGAATTACGAATCGATAAACCGTTGCCACCTCCCAAAGATGCTCCTCCACAGCCGACCCCTCAGCCGATGCCAGTCGCTGCCAAAGAAGAACCCCAGCCGATGCCTAAGCCGGAAAAACGGCTTACTCGGTTAGAGAAACTTCGTCTGGAGGCGAAGCAACGAGCCGACGCGGCTGCCGCAGCCGCCAGCGGTGAAGAATAACGTCTAGTGACGTGAATGTTTGAATTAAGAATTATTTCGATCGACCCTGTCACCAATTTTCGAATTCACTACCTCAACAGGTTGTTTGATGATGAACTATAAACGGATTCTGATACTGCTTTGTGGATTGAGCTTCACGTTCACTTCGTTACTGGCCGACGAGCCTGCTGCACCAGCGACCGAAGAGGCGAAGCCTGCGGAAGCGAAACCGGCAGAACCTCAGCCGACTCCGGAAGCGAAGCCGGAAGAAAAACCAGCCGAGAAGCCCGCCGAACCGGCACCTGTTGCTCCATCGGAAGTGAAAATATTCCCACCGAATGTTTCACTGACAACGGCTCGTGATCGACAGTCTGTGATCGTGCAGGCAATCTATCCCGATGGAATTACCCGGGATGTGACCAGTGAAGCGAAGTGGACCTTGGCGAACACGGAATTGGCTAACTTCGAAAACTTTACACTCTCTCCTAAGGCGGATGGTGAAACGGAACTAACTGCTGAGTTCGCCGGCCTTGCGGTGAAAGCACCCGTCAAAATCGAAAAAGCGACAGAAGATCGCGCTATTAGTTTCAAGCTGGATGTGATGCCCGTCTTCATGAAAGGGGGCTGTAATACTGGTAGTTGTCACGGAGCCGCCCGGGGCAAAGATGGTTTCCGTCTATCTCTCTTTGGTTTCGATCCTAATGGAGACCATTTCCGTCTGACTCATGAAATCAGCACACGTCGTATCAATCTTGCTCAACCGGATCGCAGTCTGCTTGTTGAAAAATCAATCGGAACAGTTCCCCACACTGGTGGTAAACGATTCACTACAGAGAGTGAGTTGAATCAAACACTCATTCGCTGGTTGGAAGCTGGAGCGAATAACGATCCGGGTGAAGTTCCTGCTGTGACTTCCGTTGAACTGTATCCCCCCGCCGCCGTGATGGATGGAGAAGGTTCGACACAGAAGTTAACTGTTCGGGCCAATTACGCCGATGGCACCAACCGCGATGTGACACACCTGGCTTACTTCATCTCCGCGAATGAAACCTCAGCCGAAGTTTCCCAGGAAGGGGAAGTGACCGCCGGAACCCGTGGGGAAGCGTTCATCATGGCCCGGTTTGAAACACATACGGTGGGTTCTCACTTCATTGTGCTTCCCAAAGGGTTGCAATACGAAGCTCCTGAGCTGGCCGTTAACAATTACATTGACGAGCATGTTAACAACAAGCTGAAAAAGCTGCGGATTTTTCCTTCTGAACTTTGCACAGATGAAGAATTTCTACGCCGGGTGTATCTCGATATTGTTGGTAAATTGCCCACTGTCGCCGAATACAACAATTTTATAGCCAGTGATGATCCCAACAAACGGGCGGCCGTTATTGATGAACTGCTTGAACGGAAAGAATTCGTCGAAATCTGGGTGATGAAATGGGCCGAGTTACTGCAGATTCGCACGATTCCCAATAACGTGACTTACAAATCGATGTTGCGATATTACGACTGGTTGCAGTCCAGAATTGCCAGTAACACTCCGATTGATCAGATGACGCGCGAACTCCTTTCCGCTAACGGGGGGACATTTGCCAATGCGGCCACCAACTACTATCAAGCGGAACAAGATACCCTGAAGACTGCTGAAAACGTTGCCCAGGTTTTCATGGGCATGCGAATTCAATGTGCTCAGTGTCATAACCATCCTTTCGACCGCTGGACGATGAATGACTATTATCAGTTCTCCGCGTTCTTTTCCCAGATCGGTCGCAAAGGGGGAGAAGATCCCCGTGAACTGATCATCTACAACGCCGGTGGAGGAGAAGTGAAGCATCCCGTGACCGGTCAGGTAATGGCTCCCAAGTTCCTGGGGGGGGCGACTCCTGATGTGGCCGGAAAAGATCGCCGTGAAGTCCTCGCCAACTGGCTGGCTTCCCCTGAGAATCCTTACTTTGCGAAGAATCTGGTGAATATCGTCTGGGCTCACTTCCTGGGTCGTGGCATCATTCATGAGGTTGACGATGTTCGTGTCAGTAATCCGCCTGTTAACCCGGAACTGCTGGACGACATGGCCCAACGATTCACAGAGTATAACTATGACTTCAAAAAGCTTGTCCGTGATATTTGTAATTCACGCACTTATCAATTAGCGACGGCGACGAATGATTCAAACAAACTGGACGGCACCAACTTCTCTCACGCGGCTCTTCGCCGATTGCGAGCAGAAGTGATGCTGGACTGCATCAGCACTGTGACTGAGACGAAAAACAAGTTTCAGGGACTTCCCAACGGAGCCCGGGCTGTGCAGATCGCGGATGGAAATACGTCGACCTACTTCCTGACCACCTTTGGTCGGGCGAAGCGGGAGACGGTTTGTGCATGTGAAGTCTCGGTAGAACCAAACCTGTCGCAGGCACTCCATTTGATCAATGGCGAAACCTCCAACCAGAAAATTCAGGAAGGAAAACTGGTGGAGAAACGACTTGCGGAAGGAGTGAGCCCGCAAGATGTTGTGACGGAACTTTACATTCGAACGTTAACCAGGAAACCGACCGATAAGGAAATCGCTTTTCTCAATGAACAGATCGCTGCAGGAGGCGCCCCTCAACAAGTCCTGGAAGATATCTTCTGGGCACTCCTCAACTCACGGGAGTTCCTCTTTAACCATTAATCAAGCAGCTTCTTGCCGGAATTTCGGTGATAATTCATTTCCGAGTTCCGATGCACGAACTGAACCTGATGAAATAGTTGCAGCCTGCTGCGGAGATAATTGCGATGACCTTATCGACTCCATTCTCGTTTTTGAACCAGTCGCTTCTGCGAAATGCCCTGGGCATTTTGTTAGTCGGTACACCTGCGCTGGTCCTGGCAGAAGACAAGCCGATTTCCTATGACGAACATGTTCAACCGATTCTACGGGCGAAATGTTTTTCCTGTCATAACACGAATAAAAAAGTGGCCGGTCTCGATTTGACCAGTTACGCTTCCTTGATGCTCGGTGGAGCATCTGGTGAAGTGATCGAAGCGGGTTCCCCAGATGAAAGCTACCTGTTCATGCTGGTGAATCACGATTCCGAGCCGGTGATGCCTCCCAAATCGGATAAAATGCCCGAGAATGAGCTGGCGATTATCTCCAAATGGATCGAAGCCGGGGCGCTGGAGAACGCCGGTAGTAAACCTCGCGCGATGAAGAAAAAAGCCAATCTGGGGCTGGTTGGAGCACCAACCGAACGACCCGAAGGCCCACCGCCGATGCCCCAGCGAATCAGTAAAGAGGCGTTCGTCTATTCGCCCCGTCTGACCGCTGTCACGGCACTTGCTACGAATCCCTGGTCTTCCCTGATTGCCGTAGCGGGACAACAGCAGGTTGTCCTCTATGATGCCGCCAGTCTGGAGATGGTTGGAGTACTACCGTTTCCGGAAGGAGATCCCAACGTCCTCAAGTTCAGCCGGAATGGTTCTCTGTTGATGGCCGCCGGTGGACGGGGGGCTGCTATGGGGAAAGCCATCGTCTGGGACGTGCGCACGGGGGAACGAGTGATCGAAGTTGGTGATGAACTCGACGCGATTCTTGCCGCCGACATCAGTGCCGATCAAACGATGATTGCCGTAGGTAGCTCAAACAAACTGGTTCGAATTTATTCAACAAGCGATGGCAGTTTGTTGCATGAAATCAAAAAACATACTGACTGGGTTTGTGCGTTGGAATTCAGCCCCGACGGTGTGCTGCTTGCCTCTGCCGACCGCAACGGTGGCATGTTCATGTGGGAAGCTTTCACCGGACGTCAATATGCGGAACTTCGCGGGCACAGTAATTTCATTACCGATGTTTCCTGGCGAGGGGATTCCAACTTACTGGCGTCGGTCAGCCTGGATGGTTCGCTTCGCTTGTGGGAACCGGAAAATGGAAACCAGGTCAAAACCTGGAGTGCAGATGGAGCCGGAGTGGAGTCAGTGGAATACACTCGTGATGGTCGCTTGCTGACGGGTGGCCGAAGCAAAGTCACCAGCTTGTGGGATGCCAATGGGGGAAAACTTCGTGATTTCGAGGCTTTCTCCGATTACACCCTGGAAGTCACTTTCTCCGATGAGACTAACCGGGTAATCGCCGGTGACTGGAATGGAGAAGTTCGTGTCTGGAATGCGGAGGATGGTGCCCGCTTGGGGAATTTGAACCAGAACCCGCTTCATCTTCAGGCCAAGCTGGAAAAAGCTCAGGCGGAATTAAACCAGATTCAAGGTGTCCACAATACGAATGCTGAAGCGGCCAAACAGACCAACGATGCTTTAGCGGCTGTGCAAAAGCAATCCAATGACGCCGCCGCTGCTTTGAAGCAGGCGACTGATGCTTACAACGAAATGATCAAGACTCGTGACGCGGCTAAGCAGAATCTGGACAAGCTGTCTGCCGAGCACGCCGGAACGAGTAAACGAATTGAGGAACTGAAGAAAGTCCTGCCGCTCTTAACCGAATCGGCGGCCAAAATGAAACAGGCCGCGGAACAATCGGCCGGGGACGAACAATTGGCGAAAGCCTCCGCCGATGTGGCCCAGCAGCAACAGACTAAAGCGAACGAGTTGGCGGCTGCTGAGAAAAAACTGGCCGAGGTGACTCCCGTCTTTGAGAAAGCGAAACAAGTTCATGATGCCGCTGAAAAAGGAGTGGCAGAGACTTTAGCGAAGAAAGACGTGGCTCAGAAAACCGCCGATGGATTGGTAGAACCGCTCAAAGTCGCTCAGGAAAAAGCAAATGCTGCCAATGCGACGGCCAACGATTCCAATACGAAATTACAGGCCGCTCAACAACTTGTGGCTCAGTGGACGGGGGAGATCGATTTCCACCAGAAATTGGTCGCACTTAAAGAACGAAAAACGAAACAGAACGAACTGTTTTTCGCCTTTGAAGATGTGGCCGCACAATTGGCCAAATTGGAAGCCGAGTTGAAACAGGCTCAGGATGGTTTGGCCGCCGCTCAAGCCAAACTGCAAGCGACCAACGATCAGGTTGTCGCCAACCAGAAGACCGTCGAACAAGCCACCACCAATCAACAAAATGGAGCCCAGGTCGTTGCTAAAGCGGAAGCGACCTTACCTCAATTGAATGAAACGTTGGCGAAAGCAAAAGTGGCTCTGGAAACCTCCGGTGGTGATGCAGATCTCAACCAGGCTGTTGAAAACTGGAAACAGCTTATCACGAAGAAAACGGAAGAGCTGCAAGCTCATCAGGCCAACCTGAAAAATCTAATCGCCGCGCTGGAACAGGCGAAACAGACTTTGGTGGCTTCTCAGGAGCAGGTTAAAGTCGATCAACAGGCGATTATGACTGCGGAAAAACTGGTTGCGGATCGAACAGCGGCTGTTGCTCCAGTCAAAGAGCAAGTTGCTGCGGCGAAACAGTCTGTTGACGAGGCGACTAACTTGGTGGCTTCCATCCAACAACAAGTGGATCAGCTCCGTGATCCGAATCCGCAAACGGCCCAGTCTCCTGAAGAAGCACCTCAATAGGAGTGGGATTTCAGAAGGAGAAGACCAGAACCAAATTCACTGCCGCTTTCTCTTCCCCTCGGAGTTTCGTGATGCGCGCGTTGATGTTTGCTGGAATCTTTTATCTTTCTGCCACCATTTCTGTTCAGGCTCAACTCATTCAGGTTGAGCAGAATTTCTCGAAAGATCCAGGTTGGGATCATTATCAGAACCGGATTGTCGGTACCGAAATGCCGCGGGTCATTCAGGACTTCGGTTGGCGGCGAACGAATTTTACCGGTACAGGGCCAGGCGAGATTGGGGGCCGGGTCGATAACAGTCGTCGTCAGGCTTATTATGCGCTTCCGCTTGGGAAGCCGCTGACGTTTAATGATGAGCTTTCTGCCTCCGGGAAGCTCGCCGTCAAGCATATAGGTCAGCGGGGAGTCGCTTACATTGGGTTCTTTAACTCGCATCGACACACCTGGCGTGTTTGGTCGTCGATGGGATTCCGCATGTGGGAAGAAGGTCGGCAAGGCCAGATCATGTTCGATTGGATGTCCACCGACTGGCAAGGTCGTGGTGCGGAAACAGCGATTCTACTTGATCCGGATGGTACCGTGCATGATTGGAGCTTTCGCTATGAACCCGATGCTAAACCCGATCCAGTTTGGCGGGATAAAAACCTGGAACAGATTATTACTTCGCAATCGGGAAATGGGCGGCCGATAGAAATCCAGGGAGAAAACTTTCTACTCGAAAAACTGAAAAAGCTGGAACCGCAAGTAACCGCCACGGAATTACGCAGGCGATTACTACAACTGCGCGATCAAGGGTTGATCGAGTATTTTCATCGGCATGATCAGCATCGTTGGTGGAAGCGTTCAAACCCGGAGGAAAGTCACGGCCGTGTGATCTTACAGTTCGATAATGAAGTTCCCTATGTGATCTGGTTTGATAAAGAGATCCGTAATGCCCCCGCATTATTTGATCGGTTCGGATTGTTCAACATTGCCCGGTTTGGAGAAAATGTTGAAGTCTATCTGGGTGATCTGGTTGTGAATGGGGAGCAGATCGAGCTTTCAGAAGATCCGCATTGGGAGGGAAAAAATAACGAATCGGAATACATGGAACCGAATTTTCACGGCATGCAAAGTTACGGTTGGAGCCAAACCAACTGGGCCGGTAAAAAAACGGGTGAAATTGGAGGACTTTTCTGGCATACGGAACCACAGGACCCACTCTTCTCCTTTTACGGCGACCAGATTGGCAAGCTAACCCTGGAGGATCCAATTCAGTTTTCCGGTTCGATCAGTTTCGCATCTGGGATGACCGATGCCGGAGGTTACTTCGGCTACTTCAATCAGGAAGATGAACTTCTGGAAATTAAAGAAGATGAAACGGATGGGAATTATCCTTACAAGAATATGATGGGAATCCGTATTGCTGATCTCACGCGGGTTGGTTACTACTTCAAGCCGACCCTCTTTGATGCGGATGGAAAAAAGACTGAAACCAATTGCGGTGTCTTCACTCCCGACAATCGGCAGCATCAATTCACATTCAAATATGATCCCGACGCCAACGGTGGTATTGGAAAAGTAACGGTGGCGCTTGATGGAAAATCGAGTGAATTCAACTTGAGTAAAGAGCAACGGGAATCAGGTGCCTTATTCGATCATTTTGGATTGATCAATGTTCGTTCAGGTGGTCATTCCATCGAGTATTACCTGGACGATATCAGCTATACGGCCAATTATCCGGATGGCAAGAAACCGGAATTCAAACCGCAGACTTATGTTGAGGTTCCTTATCCGGTGGAATCAGCCGGTCGCCGGTATTAAGTGCTTTGTCTCGCTCGCTTCCGTGTGATAGATTCGAGGAATCGAACATCATCTGAACGGAGCAACATATGCGATACTGCGACATTACGAAGTCGATTCTCTGCTGTGTATTACTGATTTCATTGGGAACATGGCGCGGCGAAAAAGTTTCTGCTGCGGAACCCGTATTGATCTCTACGTTTGAAGTCGAAGTCACTCCGCCGCTTGGTTCTCCGCTATGCAATGGTAACCGTCCCCCCGCAGTTGAAATTACGACTCCGCTTTCGGCACGCGGGATTGTGCTTCAGTCCGATGAGTTACCGATTGTTCTATGTGCTTTTGACTGGGTTGGGATCGCGAACGGAAGCTACGACGAATTTCGGGAAACGTTGGCCAAATCCACAGGCACGACTTCTGATCGGGTCGCCGTGCATACGCTGCATCAGCACGATGCCCCGGGCTCTGATTTTCT
>JAGQQC010000259.1 GCA_020426395.1 Planctomycetaceae bacterium | reverse complement strand
CGATAAACAGCCCGGCCATTTCGGCAAAAGAGTTTTCAGTCATTTCAAGAATGAACGGAATCATCTGTGTGTTGCTTTCTGCTTACTGCAAATTAATCAGGGGATAAATTTAAGGTTGTTTCACATGTTTCCGAGTTGGGAAACGGGTTCTGGTGGAAAGAGTCGTCCAGCCGAACATGATGTTCGGCTGAACGACCGACTCACACCATTTTGCAAATTGACTTAAAGTCAATCGATTAGGTCAAGGCGTCGCGAACGGCTTCGAACTTGGTATTGGCGTTCGTACCGATGGCGGAAATCGCGGTCAGACAGACAATCACGATCAAGGCGAGCATGACTGCGTATTCAACTGCAGTAGGGCCGTCTTCTGATACCAGGAAGTGCTTTACACTGTTAGCGAAGTTTTTCATTGGAGTCCTCTCTGAAAATTTTTAGAGACCAGCTCACCGATCTGGTGGAGCTAATTTAATTTTTGAGACATGCCGCCCAGACCATCTGAGGAATTGTCTCTGCACCCAGTTAACCTCATTCGAATGAGGAAAAACTCAAAGTCATCACTTTCGTTCTCACGAAAGGGCCGCTTTCAAAACGTTTCTGATAAGCTGGCAATGCAAACTTATTTCATACCGTCACAGAGTCAAACTGGATCTCTTCAGTAAAAAACAGATTCTGGCGTGTTGCGAACGGGAAACACTACATCAGTCGCAACCTGAAGAGAGAAGCCAAGTTACGGAATGTTTACCAAAGTCAACATGCGAAAATTTCGAATATTTTTCCCGAACGGTAAACTTTCCCCGATCATTTCGCTTTCTGAGAAGCTGAAACGGGTGTAACGATCTCAGCGGGCGCAGCGTACGCCTAAACCGAACAGACACCTTCAATGGTTCATCCGCTCATTCCCCACTACGCAGCAAGGTGCAGAGGACCGGTAGAAGCGAACCGGCAAAGAGGCAAAATCAACAACCAGACAGGGGCAGCCACTCCAACGTCCTAGTTCGTTTGCCAGTCAGCTAGTTTTTGCTCGATTCGCTGACGATCAAGTTCGTCCGGAGAGCAATGCTCTAAAGCATACTGGAGGTGTTTTCGAGCAGCGTTCGTTTCCCCCGCCGCATGCAAAGTATTGGCCATCTGAATCTGAACGACGGCAAGCTGAGGCACTTGCTGCTCTGTATAGGTCCACAAGGCCATGCCATTGCGCCAGACGGGCATATAAGCGGCTGTTTTTCCCGTGAATAGGACGACCAGCATCAGCCCCACCATGAGAAACGCCCAGCGGACGCGCGAAGAGTCAGACAATTGTGAAGAATCCCATTTGACTTGCGTCTCAGTCGTTCGCTGAAATCGCTGCCAAAACCATCCCACGGCCTGGGCTCCCGCTGTGGCAAGTAATGCCAGGAAAGGAATCGAGGGGAGATAGAGATAACGATCATTCATGAGCGTCGTAATCGGGAACAGATTCAGAACGGGCAATAAAAAGAGAAGCATGATTGATAAAGCCCAGCCCAGTTGTGGTAACCGCTTACGAAGCTTCCAGGCTATAGTTACGACGAGTAACCAACCGCTGGCCGCGAGTAATACCTGCCCCCCAATACCAGTCGTGGGTGGATCGTACAAAACAGATAAATTTTGCGGCCACACAAGCATCCCGACATATTGCCAGAGAATCACCAGGTCGACCTGAAAAATCTCCAAACGGGAAAGATCCAGGTGCCCCCGTACTCCCCCTAATTCGCTGTTTTGAGCCGACATATTGATGATTAATAGCCAGGCGGCAATCAAACCGGGAACAAACTGCCGCACGATCGATTCCGACTTGGTTTTTCTCACGATAAGCAGATCGTAAAGTAACACGATAGGCGGAACCATGACGGCAATAATTTTGGATAACAGAGCCAGTACCAGAAAACCGGTTCCCCATAACTCCTGCTTCGTTGTCCGTTCGGAACGTAGCCAGCAGAGCAGAGAAGCGAGGATAAAGGTCGCGGAAAGTAACCCCTTGCGAGAGGAAATCCAGACGACCGATTCCACATGCACCGGATGCACCGCAAATAAGGCGGCTGCGATAAACGCGACCGTTCGATTGGGCACAAATCGCAACAGCAACGTATAAACTAAAGCGGCATTAAACGCATGCAGGAGGATATTCGTGAGATGATATCCTCCCGGCCATAATCCCCAGAGCGTGTGATCTATCAGATAGGAATACAGCGTGAGCGGGGCGTAGTTCCGAATCGCGATTTCGGTCCCAATGTGGGAGAGATTCTGAAGTGACCAGGATTTGATCAGGTCGTTCTCAACCACATACCAGGGATCATCCCAGTTTACAAAGTCATAGGTAATCGCCGGTCCGAAACAGGCGCACGTAAGCAGGATGAGACAACAGGCCGGAGAAACAACCCGCAGGCCTCCCAATCGTTCCACCACTTGTCGCAGCAGGTGCCCCGGTTTCAATTCTGGTTTATCGGAAACAGAAGGGGTGGTTTGAGGAGGGGGGGCGAGACTCATGGTTCTGTGCTTTGCTGGGTTCAGTGCTTTATTGTGGTCTTAATCCAGACGTTTTCGGGACTAGACACGCTTTTAGTATCGGCAAGCCCGACCAGGAAATCCGACGCCGACTTCGGAAACATAGCTCACTCCGGGAGGGTATCTCCGTTTTTCGCTTTGCGTTCGTACCGCAATCTGAACAGGAGGTCGGTAATCGAGATGGTACTGCACACGGGATTTACTCCCTTTAATCGTTACAACCCGCAATCTCGTTATTTCTTTCCCGAATTGAATTGTGATTCCGGGATGACCGCAAAAGAGAATCAAGCGGGACGGAGCCGTATGAGCTAAGAGTTGTAATGTCTGGAAATACCAATAAGTCGAAATATGGTCTGATTGTCACCTTAAACCTGCCGCACTGTATTGCCTGTAAGATTTGTCCATAGTTCGGAAAATGACATCACATGAAACCAACCACTTTGAACAACAACCTTGAATCAACACCACCGGTTACGACGTTTTCTACCGAGATACTGAAAGAAAACTTCGCACCGGAGTCGGTAAAAGTACGCCCAGAAAATCAAGTGGAACCAAACAGTTCCGCCGAACATCACTCGGGTGAGTCTCATCCCTTGATGAAGATCGAACGTATTCTGCAAGCAGCCTCTGCACCCAAAGCGCATGCGCAGCGTACCGTCCTTGTTCTACCCGCATTCAATGTGGCGAATACTCTTGAGAAAACCGTACACGCACTTCCGGACGATCTGATTGACGAGATTATCCTCGTAGACGATGGGAGTACCGATCAAACGGTGCGCATCGCCCGCGGATTGGGTCTACGCATCTATCGTCAACTGAAAAGTCGAGGTTATGGTGCCAACCTAAAGATGTGCTACATGCGAGCACTCGAACGAGGGGGCGACTATATTATTGTGCAAAATCCGAATGCCCAATACGACTGCCGCCTCGTCAGTAGTATGATCGATCTGCTCAAGTGCGACGTCTGCGATATTGTGATCGGGTCACGATTACGAAATCGCCAGAATGTCCGAGAAGCAGGTATCCCCCTACACAAGTATGCGGGGAATCGAATTTTAACGACGATGCACAATGCTTTGCTACGGCAACAAATCTCGGATTGCTTCTCCACGTTCCGAGGTTATCGTCGTCAGGTCTTGAAGAAGATTCCATTTTCGCGAAACTCGGACGGACATGCTTTCGACAGCCAGATTTTGGCGCAAGCAGCCCACTTCGGATACCGAGTGGCCGACATTCCCGTCATCGGTCGTTCTTCAGACCGAAGTTTTAAGGAAGATCTGCAGCACGGCGTCAGCTCGCTCCGCGTATTGGCTTCCTATTACGCGCACAAGGCAGGTCTACGGAAACGGTCGATTTTCCAAGGTTAAATCTGACCACGTTTGAATACCAGTCATGTTTCGAACGCGCTAAAAAACCTGATGAATACTTTTTCACTGGGACCGCTTCTTGTGTTCCATTCTCTGTTCATCAATTTTTGAACATCTCATCAGGTATGAGCATCTTCCTTGAAAAAGTCTGCTCCTTTTTTCATTTCGACTGGTCGCGCGCGAACATACGTCTTTAATTAAGCAGTGTAAGAAAACGAGATTGGCCAATCATCGATTTCCTGAATATTTCGGACGCATACATCCAACCAGCTTTTCAGGAGTAAAGCTATGATTCGCAAAATCAATCTAACAACCACTTTAACAGTGGCTGGTTTCCTACTTTGTTCGCAACTAGTTCATGCAGCCTCAAAAGATATTGTCACTACCGCTGTGGAAGCGGGGAAATTTAACACGTTGGCTAAAGCGTTAGACGCTGCTGGTCTAGTTTCAACATTGCAAGGGGAAGGTCCATTCACTGTCTTTGCTCCAACGGATGAAGCATTTGCCAAGTTACCCGAAGGAACTTTGGAAACTCTTCTCAAACCGGAAAACAAAGAGTTATTAACTGGCATCCTGACCTATCATGTTGTAGCGGGAAAAGTGGATGCCGCTACCGTTATAAACATGTCTGGTGCCGTTTCCGTTAATGGTCAACAAATCGACATTGATGTAAAAGATGGGACTGTGATGGTGGATCAGTCTCAGGTGATCACTGCAGATATTGAATGCTCTAACGGAGTAATCCATGTGATCAACCAAGTCATTCTGCCTGCTGATATGAACTTGGTAGAAACGGCTGTAAAAGCAGGTTCGTTCAAAACCTTACTGGC
Organism: Planctomycetaceae bacterium; assembly: GCA_020426395.1. Classification (GTDB taxonomy): domain Bacteria; phylum Planctomycetota; class Planctomycetia; order Planctomycetales; family Planctomycetaceae; genus Polystyrenella. The sequence continues at coordinate 1,937 of JAGQQC010000259.1, read as the reverse complement.
TGCCGCGGAGGCAGCGGGCCTTGCTGAAACGTTATCATCCGGCGGTCCATTTACAATTTTTGCCCCCACCGACGATGCCTTCTCGAAGCTTCCCGAAGGGACTCTAGATTCACTTCTGAAACCGGAAAACAAGTCCAAGCTCGTCAACATTCTCAAGTACCATGTTGTCAATGGGCGTGTGTACTCGTCCCAGGCGCTAGAATTAGGTGAGGCAGAAACTTTACTTGGACCTAGCGTTAAGATTAAAGCTAATGATCAAGGAGCTTTCGTCAATAATTCTGGCTTGGTCAGCACGGACATCGACGCTTCTAATGGTGTGATTCACGTAATTGACACGGTTCTCTTACCACCAGAAGATCAAACTGCGGAATCAACTTCGGCACAACAGTTGATTCATAAGACGTTAAAAACGGGCTCTGCCTATTACAACGGCGGGCATCATTTTGCCTGTGCTCAACTCTATGATCAAACCACTCACAAAGTCTTGCAGATGCAACCGCAGGCTCTGTCACCACAGACGTACAAGTCGATGCAAGCAGCCCTTAATCAGTCGCGACACATGAGCTGCAGCACTTCGAGGGCATGGACATTAAGACGGGCTCTGGATACCGCTTACGCTGATCTATCAAAAACCCAGTAACACCACTGCCGGATCAGAAATTTCGTCTAAACGTGCAAAACTGGCTCTTGGATATTACCGGGAGCCAGTTTTTTCGTTGGCAGGATACAGAAAATGGGCAGAACTCCCGTTGCAATTCTCTTCGATAAAGCTGATAGTTGAAGACGCTTTCCATTACTTTTGTGAACTCTGCGCTTATCTTTATACCCAACACCCTACTTTGGGGCTCATTCTTAATTTCGCATAACTTCATCTGACCGCTGGAAGGTTTGCGTATGTTTCCGCCACCTCGGCAATCTTCAATCGCTTTCAATCGAAAAAATCCATGCGAAGGGACTTGGAAACGACGTTCTTTCCTGAAGGCAGGAGCCGCTACATTGGGCGGATTGACCTTGCCCCAACTGCTGCGGTTGCAGAATGCTCAAGCTGATTCCGCATTGGAGAAATCATTACCAGACAATAAGTCGATGATCGTGCTCTGGCTGTGGGGCGGTCCCAGTCACATGGAAACCTTCGATCTGAAACCGGAGGCGCCGATTGAATACCGGGGAGAATTCTTCCCGATTGATACGAATGTGCCCGGCATACAAATTTCGGAACACTTACCAAAACTTGCTCAACTGGCGGACAAGTTTTCGCTGATTCGTTCTCTCAGTCACGACAGCCCCGGACATGTTAATAGTACACATACGCTTGTGACCGCCTACCCGGGGAATCTGCTGGAAGCTCCCCCGTTTCGGCCAGACCACCCCGACTTATGGTCAGTCCTTTCCCATTTCAAAGGACCCGTTCACGAAGGTTTACCCGCACACGTTGCGCTGCCCTATATGCGGTATAACGGCTCCGCCTATTTAGGTGGCGGACTCGATCCGTTCAAAATGAATAGTGATCCGAATTCTGACAAATTCAAAGTGCAGAACGTCAAGTTCGAGGCGATCACAGCGGATCGCGCACAAGAACGCCTTTCCTTGAAAGCACAATTCGATCAATTGCGACGGGACATCGATACGAGCGACTCCATGGCCACGATGGATCAGTTCGATCAAAAAGCGATGGCCATGTTGACCAGCGGTCGGGCAGAAGAAGCGTTCAAGATTGAAAATGAATCTGATGAGATTCGCGATCGGTACGGACGGCATACAATCGGTCAACGTTGCTTGCTGGCACGACGTCTGGTCGAGGCGGGAGTTCGACTGGTCACAATCGACTTCCCGCATGTTCCAGGACAGAAGGCGTTTAGCTGGGATGATCATGCCTCGGTCTGGAATATCTTCGAAGAGATGAAACATCGTCTCCCGGTTCTGGACCAGGTTTGCTC
>JAGQQC010000258.1 GCA_020426395.1 Planctomycetaceae bacterium | reverse complement strand
CATTTGGAGATTTTCCTCGGAAACAAACCGACTTCAATCCCGGCGTGAATCTGGTTCGGGAACAGGTTCGGTTGTTGGTCTTTATTGGTCAAAAATCAGACTCACCGGACTGGATGGGGCCTGGTTTATGACTGGAAGGTCTATTTGTCTTACTGGGAGGTCAGTAACGGGTGGGGCGACTCGGTTTCTTCAGGGAGTAAATTCTGAGAAAGCAGAAGAATGAGTTCGCTGGAGGTCAGGGTTCTCGCCGTGACGACGGCTCGATCTTTGTTGTTGTAATTTAATCCGGCGGCGTGGATGAATCAGCGCGAGTTTTTCAGGTAGACAATCAAAGCCGGCTTAATACAGAACTATTCAAGAAGGAGCGCAACTGGGTGAGAAAGGTTCCCGGGTACTGACCAATCCACGGTGAAACCTGCTTCATCCCTCGTCTGCATGCGTGCGAGTGGAATCAGTTAGCGAAGTGTTCTGGCAAAATCCGCGACAAAAACCTTACCACCTATTGGAGTGAAGTCACTCCAGTCAGGCGACAACCAGATTCTACACAAATGTTCTCTTGATCAGTTTGAACCCGTCAAACTGGGGAAAACAACCGCGCTTTTTTACGGATCCACATGTGGATTCTTGCACTTTCGTCGAACATTGGAAAGCCTCAAGATTAGAAAAGAGTGACGATTACGCAGGATTTAGGGAAAAAAGTGATTAGAGTGGCTCTGAAGCTTGCTTGCCGCTGAATGGAGAGAAGCTTGTCCAGTACTCACGATGCCGTTACAGTGAACATGTGACTAAAGCCACGACCATTGGAAAGTTATCCCCTTAACGGCCCTTCTTTGACCGGAAATTAATACACGTGAACCAGTTCAGCTTCTGGAAATACCTGTTCTCGCCACAGGCTTTACTGATCCACTTTCTCTGTTTGGCAGTGGGAGGCATTTTCACCTACGAATTCCTATCAGGGAAGGGCGATCCGGAAGCCGTCATGGCGATTCTATTCGCAGTGGGAGCCTGGCCAATAATGTTGGGGTTGTCCTTGTGGTCCTTCAAACACGACCACAAGATGGCGGTGACCGAGGCAAAACAACGGATGAGGGAGCCGGAAAAACTGCTCCGAGAACGAGAACTCCAACGCAAGATCAGCATTTTCTTTTTGGTGGGAGTGGCGTTGCTTGCCATCTACTTTGGAAGGCAAGGGTGGCGGATTGAACCGTTCCCCTTACAGTACCTGGGTTATCTTTTCCTGCTAGTTGCCTCGGCTGGGTTGGTCGGTATTAACATCTGGAAATCGGGACCACTCGATTTGAATGACGATCCAGTGCTCCCACCTGTTTTTGATGAATACGAGGAACTGGACCCATAATAAAAGCCACCCGCACAAATTGTCCGGATGGCTTTTGTCTACAGATCTATCTTCACTTAGACGTCGAGCGTCCAGCCTTTGCGGTACTCGCGACTGATGATGTCATCTGCCTCGGGAGCGTTGGTGGCTTTCATAGCTTCCGCATCCCAGTGAATCTCTTTACCGAGGCGATAGGACAAGTTGCCCAAGTGGCCTCCTTCGGTCAAAACGGCCCCATAGCTGAACGGAGAACCGGTTGTGCCGTTGGTACGAATGGCTTGTAACCATTCCGCATGATGCCCGATGGAATCAGCAATGTAAGGTTTCACCGGGACAGCCTCGGAACCATCCTGCAGGACAATCTGGTTGTTGGAATAGTCTGCCCATAACCGGCCTTTATCCCCTTCAAAGAGGACACCGTGGGATTTCTCCATCACTTCGGCGCCTTCCGGTTTGAATTTTCCGTGTGACCAGGTCAATTTCACGGGCGGTTTATCTCCACGTGCAGGGAATTCGTATTCGACCTGCATATGCTTGGGAACTTCGTTGTCACCGACGTACCCTTTTTCCCCTTTGGCAGCAACTCGGGTCGGGTATTTCAGATCGAGAGCCCAGTAAGCAAGATCGGAATAATGGCACCAGAAGTCAGCCAGTTGACCGCCACCGAAGTCCCACCAGTATCGCCAGACGAAATGGAAGTGAGACTCATGGTAAGGCCGATAGGGGGCCGGCCCCAGCCATTGATCGTAGTTGATCGTGGACGGAGGAGTTGAGCTTTTTACTCGGACTCCGGCTTGAAAATGATCCACTCCAGCCAGGAAAACATGAACCTGACGAACGTCTCCAATGACACCCGATTGAATTTGTTCCACGACACGACGATAATTCGCACCGGAATGGATTTGATTTCCCATTTGAGTGATGTTGTTATGCTCATCCACCAGCTTCAAGATCTTGCGGGCTTCTGAAATTGAATGGGTGAGTGGCTTTTCACAATAAACAGCCAGCCCGCGTTTGAGTGCTTCGGTAACGACAAAAGCATGCATATGATCGGGAGTGCTACAAACGACAGCATCCAGGTTGTGATCAAAGATGCGGCGATAGTTATCGTAGAGTGCGGCAGAAGGAAATTGCTCTGCCGCACCATTCAATCGTTCCTGATCAATATCACAGAGAGCGACAATGTTTTCCCCCTTCACACCATTCAGATTGGCTGCGCCTCTGGCGGCAACACCGACAACGGCAATGTTCAATTTTTCATTTGGGCTCTTGGGAGAGTCCGCTTGAAGCGGGAAATTCGAGACAACAGGATAAACTACCCCAAGGGCAGCCACAGATTTCAAGAACTCTCGACGACTTTGGGCGTCATACATAACGAAATTCCCCTGAATGGCGGTGTTCTCGCAAGAACGGGCTAGTTTACCCGTGTCGTATTGCGGGAAGCGTGGTTATTACAAACGTTTGCTTGAAAGACGGTAACTGATCAGTCAATCTGCATACGTTTTATTAATGCAGGAGTGACGAGACGCTGCAAGTCAAAAGCAGACAAGAGAACTATCTAAAGCAAAAAAGTTCCCGTCGGGTGATGTCTCAGGCAGCCTCAGTATGGGACGTTTCGTCCCCGATTTTTTCAAGCAGATTAAGCGACTGCTTTCCGAGAGTGGTCACCTTGTAATGCAGACCTGAATGACGATCTGGTAGTTCAAAGCGGAGTAGATCGAGGGCAATCAGGTTACCATGGATTGCCGAGAGTTGCTGAGAATCGACAGCAGAAATCTCCAGCAGGCGTCCTACGCACGACTGCTCTTCGGGCAGTTGCTGCTCTGCTTCCTGGTACGCGATCAGGACCCGAACCCAATCCGGATTCGCCTGTAATGATTCTAGTTCTGTAGCGATCATGTTGTGACTATCGACCCGCAAAATGAGAAAATTCATTTCTGCGAAACGAGGCCGGATAATCGCTACAGTTTACATTGAAAATCTGAAGAAGAATTTGAAGTGGAAGCTTAGAGGTTAACTTTGCGCGCAAAGAGTAACCTGCAGTCGTTACTTCAGAAGATCTTCCTCCCGGAAGACAGCATGCATCACTTTCACCCGATTGTAGGTAAAGATGACATGGATATCGCCATTGGAGGCCTGAATCATATAGGGATACGCCATCCCTGCATTGTCGTTCATGAGAACCTTTTTTGTAGGAAACGTTTTTCCTTGATCGGTTGAGACTGCGACGGTCAGCTTTCGGCGCAGATACATGTGGTCGTTATAAATTAACAGTAAGTGGCCATTTTGTAGCTTCGTCAGATCGATTGCCGAATTGGGGTTCGGGAACGGGGACTCGATTCCATTTGACCAGGTCCAACCTCCATCGTGGGACTCAGTAAAGACCATCCAACCGTCATCTGTTTTCTCATAATCTCCACCGCGACGGCAATAGGCGATGAAGTGATCCTTGTCCAGTTGCACAACAGCGGGTTGCTCAACCCCTTTACGGTAAGTGAATTCATTTGATTTGCTAAAAGAACGCGTCTGCACGTCGTAATGCAGAAACAGCCCGCGATTGCGGTGGTCAGAAACTTGCGTGTCAGTTCCGTATTCATGGTAGGCTGGAATCAGATAGTTTCCGTCTTCTTTCACAATCGGTTTGTTTCGAACCATGTAACCGGTTTCTTCTGTAACCAGCATCGAATCGGAAAACGTCTTTCCGCCGTCGGTCGAAATTTTGAGTTTGATCCGGGCAGTGCTCCATTCTTTGCCATAGCGTGTCACATAAAGCAGCCAGACTTCTTCCCCCGGAGTCTGCCAGATGACCGCGTTACCATCCATTCTCTCAGGAGTGTTGGCCAGCATGACAGGGCTAGTCCAGGTGGTTTCCCCTTTGGGTAATCGCATCCCGTAAATAGCTGTGCCTGGAAGATATTCCCCATCACCCCCAAAATAGACAACCATCAAATCACCATTCTTCAGTTCTGTGATCGAGGCGGGGTGTTTGTATTTACCGGGAATTTCCTGTCCGACGACTTGCTGAATCGAAATTTCACCAGCAACGAGATTCGTACAGGCAAGAATAGGGAGCAACAGGAACAGGGCAACTCGGGAAGGATTCATGGAAATGCTTTCGCTTCGGAAAAACGGCAGGTCAAAAATTCTGTGTGTAAGCATACCACCCTTTGCCATTGTTGAGAACATGCAAGTCCAGGTTGTTTGGGCAATTCAGGGGGCGCCAGTGTGGAAAATACCCCTTAATTGGGTAGGAAGATGGTGTGTAGCCGTAATTGAGTGACTCTTTGATGAAAAACGGGTTTGGCAAAAAACGGCAATTTCGAATTGAGGATCTACGGAGCAAACATTTACCGAATTGAGCTTGCAAATATCGCGCGCATACTTGAATTGAGTAGAACGCCTCTAGGCAGGCGGTGACAACAAATCAAGTCTTCGTTTCTCATGTCTGAGAAATTTCTGAAAAGAAGACATCAATGCTTTTTATTTTTCGATAGAAGAACTACGATGCTCGCGACTTCAACCCCACGTCCAGTGGGAGACTCAATTCGAGTCGTCGCGGGAACTTAAGCCTCATCCCCATTTCTCCACACAGCAACATTTCCTGTCGTTTATTACTCGATCTGTGTTCCGAGTTTTTTCTGTTCGCAGGTCACACCGGCAGGATCGAAGTTTTTCTTCCTGTAAATTCTGGACAACGGGGCAGTCACAATTTCTTCACCCTACATCCAAATCGACATCAAGTTTTACGCAGTTCGGCGTCCTTTTTTTGTTGAACGACATCCTGAAAAAGGAATGCTCCAGTAGAAATTTCGTTTGGACGAGGGTTATTTTCCTAATCTCCAAATAGTTTCAGCGGCTTGATTCGTTCAAGAGTTAGTCCAAACTCTCTCCTGAACTCGTTACATAAACAACAAATTCGAAACAGAATCTGCAATGGAAAATCGAGAGCGATTTCAATTTCCGGCCTGGACGAACAAAGTCGTGACCCTCTTAGGGGGTGTGGCAACGATTGGGGGAATTTACGTAGTCCTGATCGTAAACTATGGCGCCTCTCCTAAAACCATCAGTGCAGGTTACGCACCGACACAGAAAATCCCCTTCAGCCACAAAGTGCACGCCGGCAAACTAAAATTGGATTGCCGTTACTGCCATAACACCGTGGAAAAATCAGCCCATGCCGCTGTTCCTCCAACGGCAACCTGTCTCAACTGTCATTCGGGTGCTGACGAAAAAGGGAATGTCGCCAAAACGGCTGTCCACTCTGCAAGTCCGCTCCTGGAGCCGCTACGAGAAAGTGCCAAAACGGGTGAGCCAGTCGAATGGACCCGGGTGCACGACTTGCCGGACTATGTCTACTTCAACCATAGTGCTCACATCACATCGGGTGTTAGCTGTGTTAGCTGTCACGGTCGCGTCGATCAAATGGATGTCGTACGCCAAGTGGCTCCGCTAAGCATGAGCTGGTGTCTCGATTGTCACCGAAACCCCACACCGAACTTGCGTCCTGTTGAAAGCGTAACGGATCTCACCTGGACAACCGAAAATCCGGAAGAACTTGGTGAGAAACTAAAAGACGAACATAACATTCACCCCAAGACAAATTGTTCAACATGTCATCGGTAAAAGAAACAGTCAAAAACCATAAATACTGGCGTAGTCTCGATCAGCTCGAGGGAACTCCGGAGTTCGAAGAATTCCTGCATCGTGAATTTCCGCAGGCTGCTTCGGAATTTCCGGAAGGAATTTCCCGTCGTCGCTGGTTGCAGTTGATGGGAGCCTCATTCGCACTGGCCGGATTAACCGGTTGCCGGTGGGAAAAAGAAACGATTGCTCCCTTCACCACACGGCCTGCTAATCGCACACCAGGCAAATCCCAGCATTTCGCGACAATGGTTAACCGGGGTGGATATGCACACAGCTTGGTTGTGACGAGCATTGATGGTCGCCCAATCAAGGTGGAAGGCAACAAAGAGCATTCCTCCAGCCTGGGAGCCACAAACGCGTTTGATCAGGCCGAAATTCTGCACTTATACGATCCCGACAGAAAAACGGCAATCAGCCAAAAAGGAGCAGGAGAAGCAGAACTCAGTTGGGAAACTGCCTTATCGGCTTTGCAGACCCAATTAACTGGAGATGGCTCCGGATTCGCCATCCTTTCGGAAGGTTCGACTTCTCTGACGGAAGCTCGCTTGAAACAGGCTTTGCAGGAAAAATATGCCGGCCTCAAATGGTATGTGCACGAGTCTTTGAGCCGTGAAAATGAGTGGAAAGGGGCTGAGCTGGCCTTTGGATCTCCTCTCCGTCCGCAATACGATTTGACCAAAGCAGATATTGTCCTTTCATTGGATGCCGATCTACTGGGAATGCATCCCAACTCGGTTGCT